>NZ_QZEG01000030.1:0-35073 GCF_009917605.1 Anaerotruncus sp. 1XD42-93
TTTGCTGGTTTCCGCTGTTTCGGAAAGCACTCTGCGATTTGTTCGTATTGTTCTTTCTTCAGTTCCATTCCTTTATTATAGCATATCTTTATTTGTGTGAACAGACCCTAGAAAGTTCTCTGAACAAATAGAAGTCTTATCTTTGGAAAGTAAATTGCTAAAAATTTTGGAAACCATATCAAAAGTTATGACTTCAATAGCGACCCAGAAAGGATAGATTTCATCCAAGTCATTTTTGTGATGAAGAACAAATATTTCGTTAGACCGCTCTAGAAGAGAAAAGAGCTTGGCAATGAAAGTAGCGTGGTGAATCTCGTTTTTAAAGTTTTAGTTATTTAGATACCCTAGAGGACCATACTCACGAGTATGATAATAAGCAATGTAAGACTTGAATGCGGTTTCTACATGTATAGAATATTTTAAATAATTTAACCTAAAGTCATTATCAAAGTCGTAAAGTTCAATAATATTACTAAAGTGAATATTTTTATAAAAAGTATCATTTTTCCTGAGAGTCAAAGAATAGGCACTAATTTTATAATAGTTAATTCTTTGCAGATATTCGAGTGCCATATCCCTGTCGTCTATTATGAGACCCCTACTTTCCAGAAGATCGACCTGATCTTCAAGGGACTTAAAAGGTTTTGAAATTCCTGTTGTCGGCATTTGAAGGTCCTCCATATAGCAAAAGGCCCGTCAGTTGCGCATAAAGCTCATAGCGCATGAAGTTATACGCTAAAAACAATCAGAGGCTTGACGGGATCTGTTACTCTTATTATATTCACAAAAGGAAAAAAGTAAACCAAAGAATCGGGGAATCAGGCCTCGTTATCTTTAGAAATCTTAATTTTTCTCAATTTTTCAAATCTTTTTGTATAAAAGGTGTGAATTTAAATAAAAATTCACACCTTTCTTTGGTATCATCCATGAGTACGGCTGTTCATTGTTTCGCTGTACTGCAACGAAGCAAGGTCGATTCTTGCCTTTGGTGGTAGGTGTATCAGCAGGACAATTTTGCGTTGGCTGACTGTGATGGCACCCATTTAAGACTTCTATCGGAGGATTTTTAGCGTCCATTTAGCGTCCACGGACGCTAAAACAGGCAAAATTGAAGAAGGCACACAAAAGATAAAAGCCCTGAATCCCTTGCTATATAAGGATTACGGCGTCTAACTAAAATGCACAAGGCTGGGCTAAGACAGTTGGTAAGGACAGAGAGACGTGCCCATACCGAAATAGTACCAGCATCAATGGGCCGGATTCTTCTGCAAACGCCCGGAATACCCACAATATTCAGCACTTTTATTGCGTGTTTCAATTTGCCGCTTTCGGCTTGACCACATATCTGCCTACAGACAGAGAAAAACTGAGGGACTCTGGATTTTGCGTTCCAGAGTCCCTCAGTTTATATCAGCCAGCTTGCTTTTCCAACCTCAGCCTATCCTTTTCCGCAGCGATCTCCGCTCTCATCTGGGGGATCATCTCCGCCAGCAGCCGCTCACATTCCTCTCTGGTCTTGGCGTAGACGTTGCGGGGATGCTTTTTGCCGTCGGGCCAGACGGGGGAGTAGCGGCCCTCCCACAGGTGGTCGTTGATTTGAGTGATGCACCCGGTTCCTGACTTGCGCCGCTGGCCCTTATATGGTTGGAAGGTATTAGAAGTGGGTTTCCTGGTAGCAGTTCCTGCCTCCGCTGTAAACTCCACCTTTCCGATTCCATGATCAATCTTGCGTGCCGCCGTCTGACGCATTTCGTCCGTGACGTGTGCGTAGATGTTCAGCGTAGTGTTGCTGGACACGTGCCCGATCACCGTAGAGAGGGTCTTGACGTCCATCCCATGCTCCAGGGACATGGTGGCGAACAGATGGCGGAGGTCGTGGAAGCGGATGTGTTTGCACCTGGCCCTCTCCAGAATGGTGGTCAGGTGTTTGCGGACAGAGGCGGGGTCTAAGGGCAGATCATCTTTCCTGGGTGAGGGAAACAGCCAGCGGAAGTGTACCTGCTGCCGGTATTCCTTCAAGACGCTCAGGAGTGGAGCGGGGAGAATGATCGTTCGGTTGGCGGCTTTGGTTTTGGGCTGAGAGATGATCAGCTCGCCCTTGGCTCGGTGAATCTGCCGTTCCACCCGCAGCGTCCCAGTCTTGAAATTGAGATCATCCCACTGGAGGGCCAGAAGCTCGCCACGCCGCAGGCCGGTGGCGATCTCCAGCAGGAGCAGCTCATAGCAGCCATCCTCCTTGGCCTGGATCAGCAGACGCTGAACCTCGTCCGGAGTGAGCACCTGCATCTCCCTGGGCTTAGCGGGAGGAAGCTGGCAACCGTCCGCGGGGTTGCGGGAAATCAGTTTCTTGGAGACCGCCATCTCCAGCGCGGAGCGGAGTGTGGTGTGACAGCCCCGCACCGTCTGGTCGGAGAGGCCACTGCCATAGTAACCGACATTCTTGATTCGCCCGTTTTGTTTGAGATTGGTGTAAAACTGCTGGAGGTCATTTTGTGTGAGCTTGTCCAGCGAGGTGTCCCCCAGCGCGGGAATAATGTAGTTGTAGATTCGCTGTTCATATGACATCTGGGTGTTGGGCCGCAGGTTGGGTTTCTTGCTAGTCTGATACCAGGAATCCAGCCATTGGCCCAGAGTCATACCGGGTTTGGCAGCGGCAGGTTCCGATTTCCCGATGCTGGCGCTCAGTTCTTTCAGCTTTTGAACACATTCGGATTTTGTCTTTGCCAGGACATTTTTCGTTTTGGGCAGACCCTTATCGTCGTAGCCGATGACGGCCCGACCCTCCCAGCGCCCATCCTTTCTCAGGTGGACGCTGCCGCTGCCCCGTTTTCTGCGCTTTGCCATGGTTTCAACTCCTTTCCAAGCAGTTCTGTCAGGAAGTCGCCTACCACCTCCGAGGCACGCTTCTGCATATCTCCGGTGACGTGGGTGTAGGTGTCCAGAGTGAAAGACGCCCGGCTGTGACCCAAGATGCCGGAGAGCGTTTTGGCGTCCACACCGCTGGACAGCGCATGGGTCGAGAACGTGTGTCTGAGGTCGTGAAATCGGATGCTGGGGAGACCGGCGTCTTTTAGCAGGGCTTTCAACCGGCTGTAGGCGGTACGGGGATTGACAGGCAGCTCCGGCTTCAGAGGATTGGAGAATATCCACTCAGTCAGCGTGGTGTTCTTTCGCTCACAGAGGACCTGCACTGTGCTGGCCGGCAGCACGATCTTGCGAGTACCAGCATAGGTCTTGGTATCCCCGGCGGTGAGCACCCCGCCCTTTTCCACATGGATGGTGCGTTGGATGTTCAGAACACCATGCTCTGCGTCGAAGTCCTCCCAGCGCAGACCGCATATCTCGCCCAGCCGAAGGCCGGTGGTCAGCTCAGTGTAGAAGAAGTCCTGCCAGATATCGTCCGCTTGAATCGCGGCCATGAACGTATCGAGCTGTTCATCGTTGAGGATTTGCTTGGGCGGTGACTTTTGTTTGGGGGCAGTGACGTCCGCGACTGGATTCCTGGGAATCAGCCGAAGCTGCTCCGCCGCACCCATCGCCCCGTGGAGTAGGGTGTGGATGCAGTGTACCATGCTGTCGGACAACTGGTACCCGTATTTTTTGTGCTTGCGGATGCGGCCCCGTTTTTTCAGGTGAGCGTACAGCTTCTGTATCTCCGCCGGCGTGATTTGGGCGAGTGGTCTGTTGCCAAGGGTGGGCTTAATGTAGAGATCAGCGTAGCGGCGGTAGGTCTGGAGCGTGCCGGGGCGCACAGTGCCTGCCATGTACTTGTCCAGCCAGCGATCCAGCCACTCATTCAGCGTCATGGAACTGTCCTCGGTCAGGTCTACGCCCTGGTAGGCGTCGATCTCCTGTCGAAGTTTTACGGACAGTTCTTTCTGCGTGGGAGCGTAGACGTAGTGGAAGATGGAGTCTCCGTTTTCTTTGTGGCCCACCACGATGCGGCCCTCCCAGCGACCGTCGTCCCGCTTGCGCACCATGCCATCGCCGGACGGCCTGCGCCTTGCCATTTGTTACTCACCTCCAGTCCGAATATCACCATCGTTTTCATCCATGCACTCCGCTATCAGCCTGACACCCAATCGGAAGCCCAGGATGAAATTCTCGGTTGCTGTGATACTGTTGATCTCATGCTGTGACCGAATGAGCTTCGTGAGGATTTCTTGCTCAGTCTCCTTCAGCTGTTCTATGAGCTGATTTTCATATTTTGCGACACGGTCCACAGCCCGTTTCAGTTCTGAGCCAGGTGTCATCTGCTGTTCGTTGGGTGTGATGTTGCCGTAGTAGAGATCTTCCAGGATCGTTCTCATATCTACTACCTCCTTTGCAACACAAACACACACCACACTTTGCGGAAGATAGCTACTACTTTTTTCGAGGACTTTTATTCTTTGTTTTGCGGCGCAGAATTTGAACAGGGCGCGGGAGATCACAGGCCGCCCCTCTGATAGCGGACAGCGTCGTCCAGTGAGATACTGCCGCTGGTCTTTTTCACGTCCTGAACGTACCGGCCTCGCAACGTGCGGAGTTGCTCAGCGGGGGATTTCCATCCCTGCTGTCAGCACATTCATCACCATGTCCTGCTCCACAGCTAGCTTGAAGAGCAGATGGCAGCTGTTCAGAGGACACATCTCTTTGACGAGTTGCTGTGCCTCAAGGGAGGTTCGCACGCAAACTTGTTTTTTCTCCTGGCATGATGCTCCTCCTGAAATTCGCAAATATCCCCGCCTTGACCCGCCAGTATTGCGGCGGTTGTAAGGACAGAGGAAAAACTGACCCCCGACTTACCCCCAGGGGGTGAAAAATGACCCCCGCAACGACCCCTGCGAAATTCCGAAAAAACACCTACGACGGCCACCTTGTGAAAAGGCGGAACATGGCGCTTTTCTCTCTGGATTTGCTGATACTGACCACCTGCCACAGCAAAAAGTTGAAATTCCGACCACCTATGGAAAAGCACCGACCCGCTCTGCGGGGCGGTGTGGCTGGCCGGGGGACGCGTAAGCGACCCCCGGCCTTTATCCTGCTTCTCCCCGTTCCCCGTAAACTGGCCGTTCAAGGGGCGCACAAGGGCTTGCACTGTTGGGATGGGCCAGGGGGTTGCCTCAGCGACAGCTGTGGCACACGGGGCCGCTCTGGGGTGACGGTTGTTGTATTTCTTTTGCTTCTGGAGAGTACGTCTACGCTCCGCATCTAACTCCAGTTGACGGAGTTGCCGTCGATGTAACGCATCCACTGCCGCCCGCACCGGCAGGATCGTGTAGAGGTTGTTGCCCTTCCATTTCATCCCGCACTTGTCGAAATAGCTGCTGGACTCCACTGCGATGAGCCCCATCTCCAACAGTGTGCTGACACTTTTCATCGCGGTGTTCTTTGCCAGACCCGTCGTGGCGGCGATGGTGTTGTAGCTTGGGTGGCAGGTGTGCGTCCGGCGATCCTCGATCAGCAGCAGATAGGCGTAGACCACAAACGCAGAGGGTGAGAGCCGCAACAGAAACACCTCGTTAGGCAGAGTGAAAAATTTTTTGTCTTTGCTCTTGAGCGCAGGAGTACCATCTTCGCCGATGAGTTTCTTAGCTATCAGACTGTCCAGATACTTTTTCACTGTGCCCGCCGTCATGTGGACACCTGTTGCGATTACTTCTGGTGTGAGTGTACCAGAAGGACGGTGATAGCAGAGGTAAGAAAAAATCACGAACTCAGCAGGTCTGAGGTGATAGTCCCACATTGCGTTGGGTATAGCGAATCGGTAGTGTCTTGGGTCACGGTGGGGCCAGCCGATGGGAGTGGAGCGCCGTCTCATCAGTTGGCACCTCCGGTCGTGTTCTGCTCCACCCACTGGATAAACTTCTCCTTAGGTACGACCATCCTGTTTCCGATTTTCAGAATCGGGAAGCCCGATTCGTGCATCAGCTCGTAGCCGTTGGAGGGCGACACGCCAAGTACCTTCGCCACTAGTTCTGCATTGAGGAACAGCGGCAGTTCACTGTAGTCTTTGAATTGAGATACTTTCATGTTGATTCCTCCTCCCTCCAATCAGACGTTTCGTCCGGATAGATGAGTGCCAGGAATTCTTCCGTGGAGCTTACCAGTCCTGCAGACTTGAAGTGCCGGTAACGGATCAGATCGCAGGTGGTTCGGAAGTTGACCTCCGCGAACTCCAGCAGCTGATCCATCACCAGAGCCTGTTGCTGTATATCCAAGCTGTCGGTGTTGTCCTGCCTCAGCAGATACTCCCGCACCGCCTCCACCGTTGGCGCATCCGCACCCAGGTTCTCTTGCATTCCTCGAACGACATAGTCCACGGTTTCGCCTTGAGCCATCTCTGACAGAAGCTGCAGCAACAGATTTTTCTCCTTTTCTGACCTGTTCATTTTCATTCTCCCTCTCATAAAAAGTAGAGATATGGAACTGCTGCTCCACACCCCTCTGTCTATAAGGACACTCGTCAATGGTTTGTAAACCAATTTTTAAAAAATAAAAATTGAGGAGCCCTGTCATACAGAGCCCCTCAACTTTTCGTGGAATTTTCTCAGCCGCTTTGATACAGCCATCTTGGATATCCCGTAGACCTTACCGATTTCCTCCATAGTCAACTCATCGTCATAACGAAGAGAGAGAAGACATTGGTCGTTCTGGTCCAGCTGATTCATGGCTTTCTGCAGATTTTCAAGCCGGAGGTTCCGGAGCACCTCATCTTCCACGGGACGCCTGGCACCTCTCCAACCGGACGGCACCGTTTCAAACTCACTTCTACTCAGGTGTCTGGTATCCTGCCGGGTCTGCGCTTGTTCCCGCTTTTGATCCTGCTCCAGGAAGTCTGCGACCTCCTTTGGCACCGATACTGTTTCTCCACAGTAGACAATGGTGACTGCTTCGCTCATTTTGTGTCCTTTCCGCTTTCCACGGAAAGATACACACCCGCACTGCCGGCACAGCGCCAAAAACTGTAGACCTTCATGGAGTTCCCTTCGTACAGGGTGGCGTTATTGCCCTACGAGGCCCATGAATATCTGAGGCCACACCTGAGTGTGGACCTCACCGGAAAGCTACGAGATTGGCTTTCGCCTACCAAAAGAATAAAACAAATGTTCCTGTTTGTCAAGAGTAGATCACAGACTTTTCTCTTTGTATACGCAGGTGCAAACTGAAATTGAAGAATGAATTGATTTTAATATTTTTGATATTACACTGATATATAGGAAAGTTAGATTAAGATAAAATAATCAAAAGGAGGGATACAGATATGTTTCATCCAGACGGTCTGCTGATTCGATTTTTGACAAAGGTGTGTGACTTGTTGCTTTTGAATCTGGCGTTGGTCCTCTCCTGTGTGACCGTTGTCTTTTCGGGAACGGCTGTCACGTCGCTGTACACCGTAACACTGAAAATGATCCGGGGGCAGGACTACACACCTATCAAAGACTTCCTCCGGGCACTGAGGGAAAACTTCCTGCCATCGTTTCCGGCCGCCATCATGCTCTTTGTGGATGTGACTCTTCTGGCAGTGCTCCGCGCTGCGCTCTATGCCGAGACGCTGCTCATATCACCGATGCTGTTCATTCTGTTAACAATCATCGCCGTTTTTTTGACAGCCCTGCTGTCCTGGCTGTTTCCCTTGCTGGCCCGCTTTGAGAATACCTTTTCCAACCACCTGAGCAACGCAGCCCGGCTAGCTCTGGTCAATCTGCCGGTTACATTTCTGCTGACCACAGTCAATCTGCTGCCCCTCCTGCTCTGTATGCTGATTCCTCTTTCGCTGGGAGTGGTGTTCGCTTTCTGGCTGCTGTTCGGCTTTGGAGCGGGAGCCTGGGTGAACTCCTTCTATCTGAACAGAATCTTTGAAGCGTTGCAAGGAGGCTGAACCGAAATGGACAATATGCTCTCTTACCAGAATTACAAATTGGTTTTTGAGGACAACTTCGACGGTCCGGTGCTGGACCGGAGCCGCTGGAATGTGGAGCTGCATGAGCCGGGCTGGGTCAACGAGGAGCTCCAGGAGTATGTGGACTCCAGGGACAACATTGCCCTGAAGGACAGCAAGTTGCTGATCCGTCCGGTGAAAACGGTTCATAAGGATGGGAGCGTTTCCTACACCTCCGGGCGGGTCTCCACCCAGTGGAAGCACGACTTCACCTATGGACTCTTTGAGGCCCGGCTGAGGGTGCCAAAGGGGAAGGGCTTTCTCCCCGCCTTCTGGCTGATGACCACCGACGAGGACCGGTACGGCCAGTGGCCGGAGTGCGGGGAGATCGACATCATGGAAATCATGGGGGACCGGACCGGGACAAACCACGGAACCATTCACTACGGTCTGCCCCACGAGCAGGACCAGGGGACGGTGACGCTGGACCGGGGAGACTTCGCGGAGGAGTTCCACAACTTCGCCTTGCTCTGGGAGCCGGGGGTCATCCGCTGGTATGTGGACGGCAGGCAGTTTCACCAGGTAAGCCGATGGTACTCCGCCGGGAAGGACGGGATCAGAAAAGACTTCCCTGCCCCCTTTAACCACGATATGTATGTCATTCTGAACCTGGCTGTAGGCGGGAATTGGGTGGGTTATCCCGACGAGACCACCGATTTTGATAACGCCGTATTCGCGGTGGACTATGTGCGGGTCTATCAAAAGAAACCGTGATTTTTGGAGGTGGAAGCAATGGAACCAATTCACTTTTTGGACGACGACGGGACCTTTACGCTGAACGATCCCGAGGCGGTCAGCTGTCTCTATTTCCCCCTGGCCAGCGAGGCCGGGCTGAAGAGCGCCATTACCCCCGGTCTGGGTGGGGACTGCAAGCTGGACCAGGAGACCTTCCTTCTGGAGCCGGTAAGCTCCGAAAACCTGCACACCAGCCGCAATACCCGGAACTTCTGGTGCGCCACGGAGGAGGGCTGCTGGTCGGCTGCGGGGGTGTCAGCCCAACAGGAGGCGGACCGCTTCACCAGCTGCCAGGACGAGAGCGCCCTGACCGCTGGCCTGATGTGGCAGACAGTGGAGCGGGAGTCGAAGCGGCTTGGCCTCAAGGCGGAGATCACCTCCTTTGTCCCGCCCCAGGACAATGTGGAGATCATGGAGGTTCAGCTCACCAACACGGGGACTGTCCCCCGGAATGTGACCGGCATCGCCGCCGTCCCCATCTACGGGCGGAGCGCGGACAACCTCAGGGACCACCGGAACGTGACCTCCATGCTCCACCGCATTAAAACCACGGACCACGGGGTGCTGGTGAAGCCCACCATGTCCTTTGACGAGAAGGGCCACCGGGAGAACCGCAAAATCTACTATGTGCTGGGCTCCGCCGGGACCGGAGAAAAACCGGCGGCGTTTTACCCCACAGTGGAGGGCTTCCTTGGCGAGGGGGGCACCTTCCTCAAGCCTCGAACGGTCTATGAGGGGACGGAGGGTGTGCCCGCCGGAACGAAGATAGATGGCCGGGAGGCCATGGGGGGCATCCGCTTCCCCGCTGTTACCCTGGAGCCGGGACAGAGCGCCGAGTACATCATACTGCTGGGTGTCTCGGAGGATGAGGCAGAGATTGACCGCGTTCTCTCCTCCTTCCACACAGTGGAACAGGTGCGGGCGGCCCTCAGCGTGACCAGGGCTCACTGGCAGGAGCAGGTGAACGTCCGCTATCACACCGGAAACCCTGATTTCGACCGCTGGATGCGGTGGGTGAGCTTCCAGCCCTTCCTGCGCCGGCTCTACGGCTGCTCCTTCCTCCCCCACCACGACTATGGCCGGGGAGGCCGGGGCTGGCGGGACCTGTGGCAGGACTGCCTGTCCCTGCTGCTCATGGACCCCCAGAACGTGGGGGATATGATCCGAAAAAACTTCGGCGGTGTGCGGGTGGACGGTACCAACGCCACCATCATCGGTGCGGGAGACGGAAACTTCATCGCCGACCGCAACGGCATCGCTCGAGTATGGATGGACCACGCCCTCTGGCCCCTGATGACCACCAAGCTGTATATTGACCAGACTGGGGACCTGGATATCCTCAACGCTCCCGCCCCCTATTTCAAGGACCCCCAAGCCCTCCGGGGGACGGGCATGGATAAAGACTGGAACGACGCCTACGGAAACCGGCAACGGACAGAGGGCGGAGAAATCTACCAGGGCACCATCCTGGAGCACCTGCTCATCCAGCACCTGGCCGCTTTCTATGAGGTGGGAGCCCACAACATTTTCCGCCTCCGGGGGGCGGACTGGAACGACGCCCTGGACATGGCCGCCGAGCACGGGGAGAGCGTGGCCTTTACCTGTGCCTACGCCGGAAACCTCCGGGACCTGGCCGGACTGCTGCGCCGGATGGCGAAGGAAGGGGATACCGTCAGCCTGCTGGAGGAGATTCAGGAGCTGCTGGCGGGCGGACCCGCAATTTACCCGGATATTCCGGCTAAGACCACTATTCTGGAGCGATATACCCGGCGGTGTATCCACAACGTCAGCGGGCGCACGGTTCGGGTCTCCTTCCAGGAGCTGGCAGAAAATCTGGAGATCAAGGCGGACTGGCTCATGGAGCACCTCCGCCGCCAGGAGTGGATATCGGACGGCGAGAACGGCTGGTTCAACAGCTACTACGACAACCACGGCCGCCCGGTGGAGGGGGTACAGCCCGACGGCAGCGTCCGCATGATGCTCACCGGGCAGGTGTTCGCCATCATGAGCGGCACGGCAGAGGACGAACAGGTTGCGGCCATTGCCCGCAGCGCGGACCGTTACCTCTACAAAAAAGAGGCGGGGGGCTACCGGCTGAACACCGACTTCCGGGAGTTGAAATTTGACATGGGCCGGATGTTCGGCTTCGCCTACGGGGAGAAGGAGAACGGTGCGGTCTTTTCCCACATGACGGTGATGTACGCCAACGCCCTCTACCGCCGGGGCTTTGTCTGGGAGGGGTACAGGGCCCTCCAAAGTCTTGCGGACACCGCCCTGGACTTCCAGACCAGCAGGATCTTCCCCGGCATCCCCGAGTATTTCCGGGCCGACGGTCGGGGGATGTACCACTACCTCACCGGCGCGGCCAGCTGGTATATGCTGACGGTGATCACCCAGGTCTTCGGTGTCCACGGCGAGGGGGGCGACCTGGTGATCGAGCCCAAGCTGGTCCGAGAACAGTTCGACGGGAACGGAGAGGCAGCCATCGACCTCTCCTTTGCCGGGAAGCAGTTCCATGTTGTAATCGCCAACCCGGAGGGCAAGGATTTTGGGGTGTACCGCGCCCCCAGGACGGTGCTCAGCCGAGAGAAAATCAACAGCCTGCCGGAGAGCGGGAATACCATCAGAGTGGAATTGACGTGAGGAGATGAAAAAATGCAGTACGGATATTTTGACGACCAGGCCCGGGAGTATGTGATCACCCGGCCTGACACCCCGGCCCCCTGGGCCAACTATCTGGGGTCCCCGGAGTACGGGGCGCTGATCTCCAACAACGCGGGGGGCTACAGCTTTGTCAAGTCCGGGGCCAACGGGCGCATCCTGCGCTATGTGTTCAACCAGTTTGACCAGCCGGGGCGGTATATCTACCTCCGGGATAACGAGACGGGGGACTTCTGGTCCGCCTCCTGGCAGCCGGTGGGAAAGGACCTGGATACGTACAAAAGCGAGTGCCGCCACGGAATGGGCTACACGGTCATGACGGCGGATTATGGCAGCATCCACAGCGAGGCGGCTTATTATGTGCCCTTGGGCGGGACCCACGAGGTCTGGCGGCTGACGGTGCGCAACGACTCGGACCGCCCCCGGACGTTGACCCTCACGGGCTACGCGGAGTTTACCAGCCACGGCAATTATGAGCAGGACCAGGTGAACCTGCAATACTCCCAGTTTGTCACCAGAACCTTGTTCAACGAAAACCGGGTCCGCCAGCAGATTCACGGCAATCTGGACGCGGCGGAGAACGAGGTGGACGCCAAGTCCGTCATCGAGCGATTCTTCGGACTGGCCGGGGCGGAGGTTTCCTCCTACTGCGGCGACAGGGCGGAATTCCTGGGACCCTACCGGGGATACGGCAGTCCCGTAGGCGTGGAGCGTGGGAACCTCTGGAACCGCCTGGGCTACAACGGCAACAGCTGCGGCGCGCTCTCGGCGGCTGTGACCCTGAAGCCGGGAGAGACTGTGACAGTGGCCTTCCTGCTGGGGGAGAAACACGAGCGGGAAAGCGCCGCTCTTATGAAGGCGTATCAAGACCCGGAGGCGGTCTGTGAACGGGAACTGGAGGCCCTGAAACAGTTCTGGCACGGCAAGCTCTCCCATTTCCAGGTCAAGACCCCCTGTCCGGCGTTCGACACCATGATCAACACCTGGAACGCCTACAACAGCTTCATCACCTTCACCTGGTCCCGGGCGGCGTCGTTCATTTACTGCGGTTTGCGCAACGGCTACGGCTACCGGGACACGGTGCAGGATATCCAGGGCGTCATCCATCTAGAGCCCGAGGCGGCAGCGGAGAAGCTACGGTTCATGCTCTCCGCCCAAGTGGACCACGGCGGGGGCCTGCCCCTGGTGAAGTTCACCCACAATCCCGGCCATGAGGACACCCCGGAGGACGCGTCTTACATTCAGGAGACGGGCCACCCCGCCTACCGGGCGGACGACGCCCTGTGGCTATTCCCCACGGTGTACAAGTATATCGCCGAGACGGGGAACACCGCCTTCCTGGACGAGGTCATCCCCTACGCCAACCGGGACCAGGGGACCGTCTACGACCACCTGAAGCGGGCGCTGGATTTCTCCCTGAAGCACCTGGGCCCCCACGGGATGCCAGCCGGTCTCCACGCTGACTGGAACGACTGTCTGCGCCTGGGGGCTAACGGAGAATCCTCCTTTGTGGCCTTCCAGTTCTACTACGCCTTTACCGTCCTGCGGGAGTTCGCCGCCTGGAAAGAGGACAGCCCCTACCTCTCCTGGCTGGAGCGGGAACAGGGGCGGCTCCGAACCCTGCTCAACGACCTGTGCTGGGATGGGGACCGCTACATCCGGGGCTTTACCGAGGCCGGCGAGGTCATCGGAAACCACAGCGCCCCGGAGGCCAACCTGTGGCTCAATCCCCAGAGCTGGGCGGTCATCAGCGGCCTGGCGGACGGGAAACAGGCCCAGCTGGCCATGAACAGCGTCTATAACCGGCTGAATACCGACTACGGCGCCATCCTCATGGACCCGCCCTACCACGCCCACGCCTTCGACGGGGCATTGGCGGTTATCTACAACGCCGGGGTGAAGGAGAACGCCGGGGTGTTCTCCCAGTCCCAGGGCTGGCTGATCCTGGCGGAGGCCCTCCTGGGCCACGGGGACCGGGCCTTTGAGTATTTCAAGGAAAACGCCCCCTCCATGCAGAACGACCGGGCGGAAATTCGCAAAATCGAGCCCTACTGCTACGGCCAGTTCACCGAAGGGCCGGCCAGTCCCCACGCCGGACGGTCCCACGTCCACTGGCTCACCGGCACCGCCTCTACAGTCATGGTGGGCTGTGTGGAGGGTATCCTGGGGATACGCCCCGATTTGGGCGGCATCAAAATAGCGCCCTCCATCCCAAAGGAGTGGAAAGCGCTGGAGATTTGGAAAGATTTTCGGGGGAAGAAGCTGCACATCCAAATCGAGAACCCGGAGGGGAAAGAGACGGGCTGCAAAAAGCTCACGGTAAACGGGGCGGAGCTGCCCGGGAACTATATTCCGGCGGAAGTGCTCACTGAGACGACGGAAATTGTTCTGACTATGTAAGGGCGGGCTCCCGATTGACGTTCCAGTTGTTCAGATAATTCTGCTTCCGGTAGGCCTTGGGGAGTTTCCCATAGTTAAAGATACCACACCAAATATGACGAACCCACGCTTATACAGAACTGCAAAAGATATAAAGGCTTGATGTAAGTAATAACTACTGCATCAGGCTTTTTTCTTACACTATTCCGATTTAAATATCTATAACGATGAATTGAAATTTTCACATTTTCGTGATATACTATCATGAGTGATTATCATGGCAAGGAGGACTATATGGCTGTAACATATAAAAAACTATTTCACTTGCTGATAGACCGGGGCATCCCGACCGCCGCATTGACGGAGAAAGCTGGATTTAGTGCTAATATTCTAACCCGACTAAGGCGTGACCAGTATGTATCTTTGGATAGTATCGAAAAGATATGTTTTGCTCTTGATTGCAAGGTGGATGATATTCTGGACTTTATTCCCGATGAAAAGGAGAAAGAAAATGGCTGATATAAGAAAAGAACAAGAGCGTGATGAACTCCATCGGGCGATATGGGCGATTGCCGATGAACTGCGTGGAAGCGTGGACGGATGGGATTTCAAGTCCTATGTGCTGGGTATGATGTTCTATCGCTATATATCTGAAAACCTAACAAATTACATCAACGAGGGCGAGATTGAAGCCGGAGAAGTGGGCTTTGATTATGCACAGTTGTCCGATGAAGATGCTGAACAGGCTCGCGAGGACTTGGTTAAAACGAAGGGATTCTTCATTCTGCCCAGCGAGCTTTTCTGCAATGTCAGAAAGAGAGCCGCAAATGACGAAAATCTGAATATGACTTTGGAAGCTGCCTTTAACCACATTGAGGAATCAGCAAAGGGCAGCGAAAGCGAAGATAATTTTGCGGGATTGTTTGATGATATTGACGTCAACAGCAACAAGCTGGGAACCACCGTTGCAAAGCGTAATGCAAACCTCGTGAAGCTGATCGAGGGCGTTGCAAACATGGGCTTGAGAAACTACAAGGATAATTCCATTGATGCCTTTGGCGATGCTTACGAATACCTTATGAGTATGTACGCATCCAACGCCGGAAAAAGCGGCGGTGAGTTCTTCACTCCCCAAGAGGTTTCCGAGCTTCTGACTCGTATGGCTGTTGCTGGGAAAACAGAGGTCAACAAGGTTTATGACCCTGCTTGTGGTTCTGGTTCTCTGCTTCTGAAAGCGGCGAAAATTCTTGGCAAAGAGAATGTCCGTCAGGGATTTTACGGTCAGGAAATCAACCTGACTACATACAACCTTTGCCGCATCAATATGTTCCTGCATGACATTGATTTTGACAAGTTTGACATTGCCCACGAAGATACTTTGTTGTCTCCGCAGCATTGGGACGATGAACCGTTTGAGGTTATTGTTTCAAATCCCCCTTACTCTATTAAGTGGGAGGGCGATGACAATCCTGTTTTGATAAATGACCCTCGTTTCTCTCCTGCCGGGGTGCTTGCACCGAAATCAAAAGCTGACCTTGCCTTTATCATGCACTCTCTGGCATGGCTTGCCACCAACGGAACTGCGGCGATTGTCTGCTTCCCCGGCATCATGTACCGTGGCGGAGCTGAGAAGAAGATCCGCCAGTATCTGATTGACAACAACTTCATTGACTGCATCATCCAGTTGCCGAGCAACCTGTTCTTCGGTACTTCCATTGCGACCTGTATCATGGTTCTGAAGCGTAGCAAAGCGGATAACCGTACCCTGTTCATTGATGCTTCCAAGGAGTTTGTCAAGGTCACGAACAACAACCGACTGACCGAAGAAAACATAGCTCACATCGTAGACGAGTTTATTTCCCGAAACGGTACGCAACACTTTTCCCACCTTGCCAACTATGACGAGATCAAAGCACAGGACTACAATCTATCTGTCAGTACCTATGTTGAGCAGGAGGATACGAGAGAAGTTATTGATATTGTGAAACTCAATGCAGAGATTGAAGAAATCGTAGCCCGTGAACAGATTCTCCGTGAGGAAATTGCAAAGATCATTGCAGAAATTGAGGGACAAAAATGAACAAGTGGGAACTGGCACGATACATAATAGACGGCAAAAAATCTGTTGATACAGTTCTTTTCCTTGCAGAGAATGGCAGTAAAGTGTCCAACATTAATATTCGACAGGAAGTCAATGATGCGAAGCAAAAGTTTTATGTTAGCATCTGTGTGGTAATGGACAAATGCTTTCCAAGGAAGAAAAAGACTATTTGTTCTAACCTCATTATTTCTGCTATTTACTATGAACGTGATAAGAACTTTGCCCACAAAGACGATAATTATACGGCCAAAGAGTACGCATCGCTCCAAGAAATTGCAGACGAAATGATCGAACAAATTCGCACTGTGCAAAAGTTGTGCTCAGAATTTCTTCCCCAAGAACTGAGTTTAGACTTTGTGGCTTTTGATAGCAAACTGTTTAGAATTGCAAACGGCATAACGAAAGACATCGAAGAGGAAGTCTTAAATATTAAACATCCGGGAAGGAATAGAGCTATTTCTACCGATGTACCGACAAAAGAATACAAGATTTTTTACGATACGGAAGACATTAAGAAAATCGACCCAAAAGAATATGCGGCTATTCTCCAAACTGGTTTGTGTATGGAAGAAACTATGCAACATCTACAGGATGGAGTTATTAGAATTAACGTTCTTTATGGAACAGATATTTGGGTGTCGATAAATTTTGATGCTTTAAAAGAAATTATGCGTATGCGAGAACTAGGGCTGTTAGATATTTGTGACATACCATATGTACCAAAAAACAAAAAAGATGAGAAAAGAATCGTTGAGGTTATGAAGAAGGAGGGATTGCTCGATGACTAAACTTGAAGAGTTAATACAGGAACTTTGTCCAGACGGTGTTGAATACAAACCATTGAGCGATATAGCTACTGATATTTATCGTGGTTCTGGCATTAAACGAGACCAAGTTACTGAAACGGGTATCCCATGTGTCCGTTATGGTGAAATCTACACTTCGTACAATGTTTGGTTTGACATCTGTATTTCACATACACAGATGGAGTATGTTCCTAACCCGAAATATTTTGAATATGGAGACATACTGTTTGCTATAACGGGTGAAAGCGTTGAGGAGATTGCAAAATCCATTGCATATGTGGGGCATGAGAAATGCTTAGCCGGTGGAGATACTGTTGTATTGAAACACAATCAAAATCCTAAGTATATGGCATACGCATTATCGACAACAAGTGCTCAAGCACAGAAAAGTAAGGGAAAAGTAAAGAGTAAAGTTGTTCATTCCAGTGTTCCTGCTATAAGTGAAATTATTATTCCAATCCCTCCACTTGCAATTCAAAGTGAAATTGTCCGTATTCTGGACAATTTCACAGAGCTTACAGCAGAGCTTACAGCAGAGCTTACAGCAGAGCTTACAGCGAGGAAAAAACAGTATGAGTATTACCGAGATAAATTGTTAAGCCCTGCTGATGAAATATCAATGGTTCAGCTTGCCGAAATTGCTGATATCGGAACAGGAAGCAGTAATACAAATGAAGGACTTGACGAGGGAGAATATCCTTTTTATGTTCGTTCGCAAGAGCCGCTGAGAAAGAATGAATATGAATTTGATGAAACGGCTATCATCACAGCAGGCGATGGCGTTGGTGTCGGTAAGGTTTTTCACTATGTTGAAGGCAAATATGCGCTACATCAGAGAGCATATCGCATCCATATCAACACTCCGACTGTTTATCCGAAATACTTCTTCTACTATATGAAATCGGCTTTTTTGCCGTATATCGAAAAGACCATGTTTCAAGGTTCTGTCCCGTCCATTCGCAGACCGATGCTGAACGCATTCCCTGTTCCTGTTCCGGCTCTGGATGTTCAGAAACGCCTTGTTCATGTGCTTGATAACTTTGAAGCCATCTGTTCTGACTTGAATATCGGTCTCCCTGCCGAGATTGAAGCAAGGCAAAAGCAGTATGTCTTTTATCGTGATGCCCTCTTGACTTATGTTGCAACTGGCAAGACAATCTTGACAGACAGACAGACAGACAGACAGACAGACAGACAGACAGACAGACGAGCTTAATGGCTTGATTCTGCTTTGTCAATATGTTTTTGGTTTTGTTTCTGTTACGCTGAACATGATTTCTGAAAACCATGACAGTAAGAGAAAGCCTATCACAAGCGGCAACCGTGAAGCTGGCGAGTACCCGTACTACGGTGCATCCGGCATTGTTGATTATGTGAGTGGTTATATCTTTGATGGAGATTATCTGCTTGTTTCCGAGGATGGCAACAATCTGGTGGCACGAAGCACACCGATTGCGTTCTCTATATCGGGCAAGAATTGGGTAAATAACCATGCTCATGTTTTGAAGTTTGATTGTTATGCAACGAGAAGATATGTCGAGTTCTACTTGAACGCTATCGACCTTTCACAATTTATTTCTGGTGGAGCACAACCGAAGTTGAACCAGAAGAACCTTAACACAATACCTATTCCGCTTCCTGTTATCAAGGAACAGGAGCGTATCGTAGGCATACTTGATCGCTTCGATGCCCTCTGCAATGACATTTCTTCCGGCTTACCAGCAGAGATTGAAGCGAGGACGAAGCAATACGAATACTATCGTGATAAGCTACTGACTTTTGAGCCAGCTAAATAGAAAGGAGTACCATGCTCAGTTCAGATTCATTAAAAGAAATTTCAAACATTTTCTGTGGTGATACGGCGGACTTTTACACATATAAGCAAGGATATAAACTGGTAGAGTTCTTTAACTCTAACTTTGGAACGAAAGATGTCTATCGTTCTGGCTTTCCGTCAAGGTGGGCGTACGTCCACGATAAACTTGTAGATTTAATCAACAGCCATCAAATTGACAAGTTCTTCAATATTGTTCTTGGCAAAAGTTACTTAATGCAAGAACAATCGTTATCAGAAGTCGAGGCTGCCGAAAAAATTGAGACTATATATGCCGAATTCAATCGTATTATCCATAGAGATTTGTGTAAGATAACTCGAAGCAATGGACGCTATCATCTTGTCAGGGAAAACGACGATTTAGAGCCAATCGGAAATGGCGGTTTTGCGAATGTATATCGGCAAAAGTCCACAGGATTCGTAGTGAAGAAGTTAAAGGACGACTATTTGACGGATACAGGTATCAGAAGTCGTTTCAAAAGAGAATACAACATCACAAAATCACTGCAAGATGCGTCTGGAATTATTCAAGTTTATACGTTCGATGAAGGTAATAGTTCCTATACAATGGAATATGCGGAGACGACGCTTGATAAATATGTTAAATCATTCGATTTATCCGATGATATAAAGTTGAATTGTATTCGCCAAATCCTTCATATTATGACGGAAGTACACAAACGTGACATTATTCATAGAGATATAAGTGCGAATAATATCTTTATTATTTCTGGAATGATCAAAATCGCAGATTTCGGATTGGGAAAAGACTTGAATGTCTTTACCTCTCACCAAACAATGCACACCAACGCAGTAGGACAATTCTATTACTGTGCACCGGAACAGTTTATGATGCTTAAAGATGGGGATAAACGTAGTGATGTGTATTCCCTTGGTCGTGTTATAAATTTCATTATGACGGGCGACCCAAGAAATTCACACCATATTTACAGAAACATTGCAGAAAAAGCCACAAATTCAGATGCAGCATATCGTTATGCTGATGCAGGGCAGCTATCCATCTTTTTTGAGAAAGCGGTATCCTATAAGCAACAAGCTGAAAACCAAACACGTATAGACGAAAAAATCACAAGGAAAGTTTTTGATGACGAAATTGAAAGCTATATATATGATTTGAGTGCAGAGAAAATATCCACATCAATTCTCCATGAGAAAAAGGGATTTGTTGACGTGTTACTGGCATTTATGAGAAAGAGTGAAGATCACGCTCAATACGTCATTCAGAGTGTGGATAAGTCGTATCGGGAAGTTTGTGGGAGGTCTTTTGTTGCCTATGACCCATTTGCATCTTTTGCGTACCAAATTCTGTGTGGTGGATTTTCCTATGTGGTGAATGAAACCGCAGCAAATATTTTGCGTTTTGTAGCCAGAGATGTTAATCGCTTCTCCGCACAACATATGATTGACGATATTAAAAATGTCGGGGTTGAGCCGATGATAGAAGAAATTCTAGATTCTTAATGAAAGGAGCGTGAAATCGTGAGTACATATAACATTGTGCTTTCGACCAATGAAAGCACTGTTGTGACCGAATATGAGCCACAAACCAAACGCTCTGATGCCTACCAGAGTGAAGCAGCTTTGGAAGCGGCATTTATCAAAATGCTCGGAGAACAGGGATATGAGTATGTGACGATCCACAGCCCCGATGCACTCATTGCCAATCTCCGCAGACAGTTAGAATTGTTGAACAACTATCAGTTTACGGATAAGGAATGGGACAGCTTTTTCAAAAGCAAGATTGCCAATGCCAATGAGGGCATCGTGGAAAAGACCCGAAAAATTCAGGAAGATTATGTGCAGAACCTGACCCGTGAGGACGGGACTACCATGAACATCTCCCTGATTGACAAAAAGAACATCCACAATAACCGACTGCAAGTTATCAACCAGTATGAGGAAACAGCCGGAAAACATGATACCCGATATGATGTTACCATTCTGGTGAACGGTCTGCCGCTAGTTCATGTGGAATTAAAACGCCGTGGAGTGGCAATCAAGGAAGCATTCAATCAGATCAACCGCTATCAGCGTGATAGCTTTTGGGCTGGTTGTGGACTTTATGAGTATGTGCAGATTTTTGTAATCTCCAACGGCACATTTACAAAGTACTATTCTAACACTACCAGAGCAAGTCACATTAAGGAAAGTGAAAATTCTTCCAAGAAGCACAGCAAGAAAACTTCTAACAGTTTTGAGTTCACTTCCTATTGGGCAGACGGCAATAACAAGGTCATTCCCGACCTTGTGGACTTCACAAAGACATTCTTTGCGAAGCACACCATTTTGAACATCTTGACAAAATATTGCGTGTTCACTTCTGAGGAATTGTTGCTCGTTATGCGACCTTATCAGATTGTGGCAACCGAGCGTATTTTGAACAGGATTGAAGTGTCCACCAACTACAAGAAAACAGGCACTATCGAAGCCGGAGGATATATCTGGCATACCACAGGAAGCGGTAAGACCTTGACTTCCTTTAAAACTGCCCAGCTTGCTACAGGACTGACGTATATCGAAAAGGTTCTGTTTGTGGTTGATCGTAAGGACTTGGACTATCAGACCATTAAGGAATATGACCGCTTTGAAAAAGGTGCTGCCAACGGAAACAAGAGTACCGCTGTTTTGCAAAGACAGCTTGAGGACAGCACCTCCCGAATTATCGTAACGACCATTCAGAAATTGGATGTGTTCATTACGAAAAATCCGAGCCACCCTATCCGAAACAAGCATATTGTCCTTGTGTTTGACGAGTGCCACCGCAGCCAGTTTGGAGACATGCACACCCGAATTGTCGGAGGGCAAATCAAAAAGGGCGAAAAGACAATCAAGGTGGAAAAGTATTTCAAGAACTATCATATCTTTGGATTTACTGGCACACCGATTTTCGCAGTCAATGCCGGGACAGGTGGAAATCCGAATCTCCGAACCACAGAGCAGGCTTTTGGTGCGAAGCTCCATACCTACACTATTGTGGATGCAATCAATGATGGAAATGTGCTGCCGTTCCGCATCGACTATATTAACACGGTCAAGCAGAAGGATGATAAGCAGGACATGCAGGTTGCCGCTATTGATACCGAGGAAGCATTGGGTTCGCCGGAGCGTATCACAGAGGTTGTGAAGTACATTCTGGAACACTTCGACCAAAAGACCATGCGAAATTCCTACTACAGTCTGAAAGGTCAGCGAGTAAACGGCTTCAACTCTATGTTCGCCGTCAGCTCTATTCCTATCTGCAAAAAGTATTATCTGGAGTTTAAAAAACAGATTGCAGAACGGCACAGAGATTTGACCATTGCCACTATCTTCTCATTCGCTCCAAATGAAGCGGATAGTGCCGATGGTATTCTGGACGATGAAAGTTTTGACACCGATGACCTTGACCAGAGTTCCCGTGACTTTCTGGATATGGCAATTAAAGACTACAACAAGATTTTCAAAACCAATTTTGATACATCAAGCAAGGGCTTCCAAGATTACTACAAAGACCTTTCCGATAAGGTTAAGAAGCGTGAAGTCGATTTGCTGATTGTAGTCAACATGTTCTTGACGGGCTTCGATGCAACAACACTTAACACCCTTTGGGTAGATAAGAACTTGAAAATGCACGGTCTGATACAGGCATTTTCCAGAACGAACCGTATCCTCAATTCAGTCAAGTCCTTTGGTAATATTGTCTGCTTCCGTGATCTTGAAGAAGCTACCAACGATGCGATTGCATTGTTCGGAGACAAGGAAGCAAACGGCATTGTCATCTTGAAATCCTATGAGGATTATTACTACGGTTGTGTCGATGATAAAGGTCGCGAGCAGAAAGGTTATGAAGAACGAATTGCCGAACTGTTGCAGAAATATCCTTTGGGACAGCCGATTGTCGGAGAGAAAAACAAGAAAGATTTTATTGTCCTGTTTGGCAACATTCTCCGTTTGAGAAATATCCTTGCTGCCTTTGACCGCTTTGCCGGAAATGAAATCCTATCTCCGATTGATTTCCAAGACTACACAGGCACATACCATGATGTGTACGAGGAAATCAAACCGAAACCGGGAAGCAAGGAAAGCATTATGGATGATGTTGTCTTTGAAATGGAGCTTGTCAAACAGGTGGAAGTCAACATTGATTATATCCTGATGCTGGTTGGAAAGTATCACGATGGAAACTGTGAGGATAAGGAAATCCTTGTTGCGATTGATAAAGCAATCAAATCCAGCTTGCAGCTTAGGTCTAAAAAGGAACTGATTGAAAACTTTATTGCTACTATCAACACAAATACCAATGTCAATACTGACTGGCAGCGTTTTGTCAGAGAGCAGAGAGAGACCGATATTCAGACTTTGATCACTGAAGAAAAATTGAAACCGGAAGAAACGAGAAAGTTTGTGGAGAACGCTTTCCGTGATGGCGTACTCAAAACCACCGGCACAGATGTTGATCGACTGATGCCGCCCGTTTCCCGTTTCGGAGGCGGAGGTTCTCGTGATAAGAAGAAACAGACAGTTATTGAAAAACTAAAAGGGTTCTTTGAGAAATACTTTGGACTGGTTAGCCCAGAGGTTTCAAAAGAATCGGATAAGGTTACATATCTTTATGATACAGAACCAACACTATCTATGGTGGCAGAGGAACCGGTGCATTACGGAATGAAAAAATATAATTGAGGTGGTGAAAATATGTTGTATAATGTTTACTGTGATGAGACATGTCATCTTGAACATGATAACAGTAATGTTATGGTGTTAGGGGCTGTGTGGTGTCCACAGTCAAAACTGAAAGAAGTCAATGAGCGGATTCGTCAAATCAAAAAAAGAAATAATGTTTCCGAAGCAATGGAAATGAAGTGGACAAAAATCAGCCCTGCAAAAGTTGATTTGTACAAAGATTTGGTTAATTATTTCTTTGATGATGATGATTTACATTTTCGGGGCGTCATTATTCCAGATAAGACAAGGCTAAATCATGAACGCTATCATCAAACACACGATACATGGTATTATAAAATGTATTTTGATATGCTCAAAGTTATCTTTTCTCCAACTGATAACTATGAGGTTTATATTGACATTAAAGATACAAACTCTGCTCGAAAAGCAAAAAAATTAAGAGAAGTATACTGCAATTCTATGTATGACTTTTCTCAAAAAGTGATTCGGCGGTTACAGCCTATACGATCTGATGAAGTTCAAATCATGCAGATAGTTGATGTTATTATAGGTGCTATCGGTTATGAAAATCGCAGATTTCCTGATGGATTTGTAAAGAGTAGTGCAAAACAAGAAGTTATTGATTTGATAAAAGAACGTTCAGGCTATACATTGCGAAAAACAACGCTTTTGCGTGAGGAAAAAATAAACCTGCTTTCGTGGGAAGCGGGAGGGACAGTATGACAAGAGATAATTGTTGGTTGCCAAAATTAGAATTTTGGGATGACTATAATAATGACTATCCTCAATATCAAGGGGCGTTATATGAGATTTTTCAGAATGACTTTATAAAATCACGTCCTACATTTGAAGGAAAGCAGGTAAATATTCGCAAGCATCCGATTGAATATGGAAAGGAAGAGGCATTTTTTCATGTAACCTGTCAAGATTATCTAAAAAGCGGAGGACGTGTGCCGGATTTTAGAAGATGCGAGAGAATCAGATGGGTTCGTGCGTTTATCGAGAATTATAATTGTGATATAACGCAATGTGAAGAATGTGAGGGAGTAAAAGTTTGGAGTGAACCGTATCGCAACACAACCAGAGTACATATGCTACTTGAAGAAGAACGCTATATGGTTGTTGTAGAGCGCCGAGATTCATATTGCTTATTAGTTACGGCTTTTTACTTCGAGCAGGATCACTCATTAAGAAAAAAACTTCAGCATTATGAACAATATAAGGCTCAAGTGCAAGCAGTAGGAAATAATTAGCAGATGTTTGCAACCCAAACTCATTGACAAATCACAGAAAATCGCATATACTGATAATAGCTCATCTGCCATGCGTAGAAGGAGTTCCTAAAGACGTCTTGCTTAGCAAGGCGTCTTTTGCTTTGTCTAAATAACTTGCTTTTAGTCAATATTCTGTCAACAACTCCACAATTACATTACTCTGCTGATACAGCCAGTCCGTAAATTCTTTCGGGCTGGCTGTTCCTGTTTTTACAGCCTTTTTTCTCTGCAATGCTTCTTTCTTAAAGTCGGAAAAGGCAGCCTGTATTTTTTCCAGACGGTCAGCCGGAAAGCCTGCGGTATTTTTTACCCGGTTTATTTTGTTGCGCCAGTTCTGGCATTCATTTTTATAAAGCAGGTCATAGTTATTTTCTCTTGCCCTCTCGTCAAATTCCCGCTTGTTTTGAAGCGCCTGTGCTTTTCGGCACTTGTCGCTGCACAGCTCATACCGCTGGCTCTTTGCCAGAAAATATTTCCCGCAGACCTTGCACTGCCGGAAGCAAAGCCCCCAGTCATTCAGCCGGTTCAGATAATAGGTAATCAACGGGTAGAGGGACGCATAGGCAGACACACATTCTTCTGTGCGCCGGTTGTCCGGGAACCAGAGGTCAAGCCGGGTATCTTCTGACGGTGCGCCTTTGAAATAAAGGCTGCCAGCTTGAAAATGTTTCGGTTTTCCTGTCTCCATGTCAAAGCTCATGGCTTCGTTATGGAATACCCCGGTCAGGCTGCTCATTTTATCCATGAAGCGGTCACAGGCAGCGTTACGGTCACGGGGTTCTCTGGCAAGCAGATAGCTGTTCCAAATACGGAACGCCACATACATTTTCAGCGGGTCATTGCTAAGATATTTTCCCCAGAGAAATTCGCTTGCCGCCTGCTCCAGCTCCGGCTGTTTCCATCGGTTGGAGTGGAGGGCTTGCCGCAGCGGAGAAAGCCCGTATAAGTTCCAGTCCCTGTCCGTGTCACGCTCAAAGTTTATCAAAAAAGTTCCCAGCGGGCGTGTCATATCACAAAGCACCTCTGCGTTTTGGCTCCTGTTCAGCCGGAAGCGGATCTGCTGTTCTTCCCCAATCAAAATCCGCTCTTTCATTTTCTTCCTGTCCAGCGTCAGGACAAACAAAATCCTCTCAAAACATGGCTCATGCCGTATAAACTGATTCTCCATCCCTATCCCCTGCCTTTGTTTATGGTAATTATATAATTTAGTTATATCTATTACACTCATGGTATCGCAGAAGCATTGTTTTGTCAAGGATAGTCCGCTATGATGATTGCAGTTGGTAATTTTGTACCGCACAGTACCTTGACAAGTGAATGACCGTCCAAAAGGGATATGACCGGCAGGAGAAGTGACGCATCCGGCGCACCAATGCAGGGAAACACCGCAGGAATGGGGCAGGAAAACGGCTTTTGGGGAGAACGGCAGCAGGAAGCATTTTAACCTATTTGATTTATGGGAGGAACAGAATGAACGATAAAAAGAGATTGAACAGCTACGAGGATTTACCGCTGGTTCTGGATGTGGCGGACATTCAGCGGATTATGGGAATTTCAAGAGCGAGCGCCTATGAGCTGGTACACACACCCGGCTTTCCGGCGTTCCGCAGGGGCAGGCTTATCAAGGTCAGCAAAATTGCTTTCTTTGAATGGATGGCAAAAGGCTCCGAAACCGTACCGAGAAGCGACAAATAAGCGTGAGGTATCATTCCCTGACTGCAATACTGCCGCACTTTCCAAAGGGGCATACAGAGGGAAAAACCTTAAAAATGATACCGAAACGCTACACCAAAACAGCCTATCTGCGTACATCAGATAGAAACGGAGAAAGGAGCCGGTTATGGCAAGAATGAGCAACAAGCGGCGGCTGGAATGGTCTTTCTTCTTAAATGACCGCAGCCGTATCACTTACAACGAACTGTGCCGGAAATGCCAGCACGAATGTAAACAGAGCTTCCGGGCGGTTGTGGTTGACTGCCCGAAGTATCTTTCCAAGCGTTCCAAGAAAAAGGGCAAGACTGCCGGAAACGGCAAAATCCCTTAGGAACTAAGGGCGCACTTCTATACATAGTCTAAAGACCATGTATCGTGCGTCCTGCGGAGCTTACCTCTGCCGCTGATAAAATCAGCAATCCGAGGTCTGCGTTCGCTTCGCTCCGACAAGGTGGCTGCACCCCCTTGCGCCGCTAAAGCGGCTATCCCCTGTGTACCCGCCGCAAAGAGAAATCCGCTCTGCGGTTTTCCCTTTTCATCGGGTTTTATAGAAGCACTGACACACAGACTGTCTGCGGATGGTCTTTCTTTATCTTATCAGTAAAGGATGTGAGAACATGGAAAAATCTTTGGAACAGTTAAAGCAGGAATATGAAAAAACCACTGTCCTGTTGGAACGGGAAAAACGGAAAATGCAGCGTTTGAAAAACCGGCAGGCGTATTTGGAAAGCGGTTCCCGGAAACAGAGGACGCACCGGCTGATTACCCGTGGGGCAGCCGTTGAGAGCATTGCACCACAGACAAAGGAGCTATCCGAAGCGGAATTTTATTCCCTCATGGAAAACATTTTGAATCTGCCGCAGGCGGAGCATTTCATCCGGTCTGCCACAGAGAACCACGCCCGTATTTCCGGGCAGGAGAAAGGCGGTGACTAAGGATAGCACTTTATCATTTTTCAATCGCACAGATAAAGCGCAGCGCCGGTCAGAGCGCCATTGCCAGCGCAGCCTACCGAGCCGGGGAGCGTCTTTACAGCAGCTACTATGGAGAAGTCAGCGATTACACCAAAAAGGGCAGCGTGATCGCTTCGGAAATCATGCTGCCGCCCCATGCGCCGGAAATATATCTTGACCGGGCGACCCTCTGGAATGCTGTGGAGAGCTGCGAGAAACATCCAAAAGCACAGCTTGCCTATTCCTTTGATATTGCCATGCAGAATGAATTGACGCTGGAAGAAAACATGGAACTGGCGAGGAAGTTCGTGCAGGAGCAGTTTGTGGCAAAAGGCATGATTGCCGACCTTGCTTTTCACAGCCCGGAGAAAGAGGACGGCGGCATCCCTAACCCGCATTTCCATGTGATGACAACCATGCGCCCTTTGAACCCGGATGGCACATGGGGACAAAAACAGCGACGGGAATATCTTCTTGATGAAGATGGAAACCGAATCCGGGATAAAAACGGCGATTATATGTTTAACGCTGTCCATACAACAGACTGGCACGAGCCGGAAACGCTGGAACACTGGCGGGAGCAGTGGGCGGCTGCCGTTAATACAAAATTTGAGGAAAAAGGGCTGGATGTGCGTATCGACCACCGTTCCTATGTGCGGCAGGGGCTTGACCTGATACCTACTGTCCACGAGGGAGCTAATGTCCGGCAGATGGAAGCAAAGGGCATCCGCACCGAGAAAGGGGAACTGAACCGCTGGATTAAAGCTACCAACCGGCTCATGCAGGATGTGAGGAAGAAGATCAAAGCCCTGTTTGTCTGGATGGCAGAGGTAAAAGAAGAACTTTCCAAACCCCAGACACCGAACCTTGCCGACCTGCTGATCGCTTATTACAACCAGCGCAATGCAGGGGCATGGAGCAATAAAGCCAGAACCGGAAACTTAAAGCAGTTTGCCGAAGCCGTCAATTATCTGACGGAAAACAAGCTGCTCACATTAGAGGATTTGCAGGAGCGTCTTTCCTCTGTCAGTGAAGAATTTGAAGCATTAAGCGGCTCCATGAAAAAGAAATCTGCCCGGATAAAGGAATTGCAGGAATTGATACGGGAGGGCGAGAATTACCAGCGGCTAAAACCTGTTCATACGGAATTGAACAATATCAAGTTTAAGAAACAGAGGGAGAAATTTGAAACATCCCACGATGCGGAGTTACGGCTGTTTTATGCCGCCCGCCGTATTCTGAAAGAAAAACTGGACGGAAAACCCATTGCCCTGAAAGCATGGAAACAGGAATACGCACAGTTAAAAACAGAGTATGCCGAACTGTCTCCGCAGCACAAGCCGCTCCGGGAGGAAGTCATACGGCTGCGGCAGGTGCAGAACGCCGTAGATACCGCACTGCGCCGGAGGGAGCAGCCACAGGAAGTACAGAGAAAGAAACATGAGATGGAGCTATGACATAACCGGCAGCTTTACCGCTGCCGACATTTTTATGGAGGGAGCATTTGAATGTATTTGAAGCGGTGAAACAGTCTGTTACCACCCGGCAGGCTGCTTCATTCTATGGAATCCGGGTGGGAAGAAACGGCATGGTCTGCTGTCCATTCCACAATGACCGCACGCCCAGCATGAAAGTGGACGGCCGCTTTTACTGCTTCGGCTGCGGGGCTTTCGGGGATGTGATCGACTTTGCCGCTTTGCTGCATGGATTGGGGAAACGGGAAGCTGCGGTCAGGCTTGCGGAGGACTTCGGTGTTTCCTATGAGAAATCCGGCAATGCGCCGCCAGATAGGAAGCGTCACAACAGGTCACAGTCCCGACAAAAATCAGCGGAGCAGAGATTTCAGGAAACGGAACGGTATTGTTTCCGGGTGCTATGCGATTATCTGCGCCTGCTGGAGCATTGGAAAACAGCATACGCCCCACAGCCGCAGGATGCCATCTGGCATCCTCTTTTTGTGGAAGCGTTGCAGAGGATAAGCTACACAGAATACCTTTTGGATATTTTGTTATACGGAGAAATAGAAGAAAAAGCGGCATTGATCGCCGCACAGGGAAAGGAGGTGCTGCGGCTTGAACAGCGAATTTCAGAGCTTGCCGCCGGAAACGCAGGAAGCGGTCAAAAGGACGATGGACACAATGGAACCGGCGCAGACACCGGCAGAAATCCGGGAGACGTTAGAGGGGACGCAGAAAGGCGGCGTGAAAAACAGCATCCGAAACTGCCTGACGGTGTTCCAGCGTGACCCGCTGTTTCGCGGGGCGCTGCGCCTGAACCTTTTGACGGAGCAGATTGACATTGTGAAGCCGCTGGGCTGGGAGCGCACCAGTGCCACGCTGACCGACATGGACATGAACTACCTGCTTTTGTATCTGGAAGAAAACTACGGGCTTACCAGCGAGAAAAAGGTGCAGAGCGCCATCAAGATTGTTGCCAATGAAAACCGCTACCATCCGGTCAGGGATTATCTGAACAGCCTGCAATGGGACGGCACAGAGCGCATCCGTTACGCCCTGCATCACTTTCTGGGAGCCGATACGGACGAATACACCTATGAAGCCTTGAAACTGTTCCTGATGGGAGCCATCCGGCGGGTATTCAGACCGGGGAGCAAGTTTGAGGTCATGCTCTGTCTGGTTGGTGGTCAGGGAGCCGGGAAATCTACCTTTTTCCGGCTGCTGGCAGGCAGGGACGAATGGTTTTCAGACGATTTGAAGAAGCTGGACGATGAAAATGTGTACCGCAAGCTGCAAGGGCATTGGATTATCGAGATGTCGGAGATGATTGCCACAGCCAACGCCAAGAGTATTGAGGAAATCAAGTCATTCTTAAGCCGCCAGAAAGAAACCTACAAAGTGCCGTATGAGACACACCCGGCAGACCGGCTGCGGCAATGTGTATTCGGAGGGACGACCAACCGGCAGGACTTTTTACCCCGTGACCGCACCGGCAACCGGCGCTTTCTCCCCGTGACGGTGTACCCGGAACGGGCGGAGGTTCACATACTGGATGATGAAGCGGCGGCGAGGGCGTATATCGAACAGATGTGGGCGGAAACCATGACGGTTTACCGCAGTGGGAAGTATAAGCTGTCATTCAGCATAGAAATGAACCGATACCTGAACGCCCACCAGCAGGACTTCATGCAGGAGGACACACAGGCTGGCATGATCTACGCCTATTTGGAGGACTACACCGGCGACAGGGTATGTTCCAAGCAGCTTTATGAGGAAGCGCTGGGGAACTTAAATTCCCCGGCAGACTGGGAGACACGGGCAATCTGCGAGATTATGAATACCGGCATTGCGGGCGGCATCATACAGGGCTGGGCAGCCTACAAAAGCCCGAAGCGGTATAAGAAATACGGTTCTCAAAAAGGCTGGGAGCGTGTCAACCAAGCTCCGCCGGAGGGGGACGGTTTTCGAGAAATCACGGAAGAAGAAGCCCGGCAAATGGAACTGCCATTCTGAAAAGCCACCGGTTGACAGTTTGGTTGACGCTTTGGTTGACAGCCGGTTGACGGGGAAAAGCCTGATATTTGGGGCATTTCTCTCCTTTGTCAACCATGTCAACCAAGAAATCAAAGAAAAAGTAAAAAGTAATAATAGAGCGCCTATGGATTGTTTTCAAAGTCTTTTCTGCCGGTTGACACGGTTTGGTTGACACGGAGACAGTCTGCGGCTGTACACCTGCCTGACATTCCCTTGTCGGGCATATTTCATTTATGGAGGTAACTGCCTATGGCAAAAAGCAAAAACGAGAGCAATAACAAAAACAGCGGCACCCTGCTTACCGAAAAAGACGGCACCCAGTATTTTGTCATGGGGAAAGTCCGTATCAAGGTATCGGAGCATTTTGCACAGGATGGGAAGCCGCTTGACAGTCTGCTGGAAGATGTGATCCAGCACGCTGCCGCCGCTTCCTGAAAAAATACGGAATAACGACTGTCAATCAGCCCACGCTTATGATATACTTGTACCAGCGAGTATTGTATAAGCGTGGGTTGTTTCTTTTAGAAGGAGGATTTTTAACCGTGAAACAACCATACAATACAACGATTTATAACACTGCACTATATTTGAGATTGAGCCGTGATGATGAAAAGTCAAAAGGACGTAAAGCCAAGTTATTTTTTTCGGCATCCATAGGGGATGCCGTTTTTGCTTTATTGGATAGCCCCGACAAATTTGTAGTAGATGGTAATGCGCTTTTCCTTACCCTTGCGGCAGCGCCCCATACCTGGCGTTTCGTAAATCGTAATCCGGTCAATCAGTTCGTGAAGCATGAAGCGGTCGAGTTTTTCAAAGCTGGTGTATTTTCGGATCAGGGCTGCGAAGCGGTCAATATCGGCTTTGGTATCCCGAACCTTTTCCAGCGACTTTTCCATCTCTGCAATGTTCGCTTTCAGCGTTGCCCGTTCCGTATCGTAGTCCGCAATAAACATGGTAAAGATGTGGTCGGGCAGCTTGCCGCTCATGTTGTCCTCGTAGGTGCGTTTCAGTTTCACATCCAGGTCGGCCAGCCGCTTCTTTGCCGATGCAAGGTCGCGCTTCATCGTAGCGGTCTGTTTCTGCTGGTCGGCACATTTCAGTTCCATGAGCCTTTGTGCGGCTTTCTCCGCGTCCTCGCTGAACAGTCTGGCGTTGCGGCGAATGTCCTCAAGCACTGCCTGATGAAAGGTGTCACGGTTGATGTAGTGGCTTGAGCAGGCTAATTGTCCAATCGCGTGGCTACGCCCACAGTTGTAATAGAAATATTTCTGCTGGCTTACCTTGGGCAGCATAGAGGTTCCGCAGGCTTCACAGAAGAACAGCCCCGCAAATAAATCGGGTTCGTCTTTCGCCTGAATGGTCTTTTTCCTCGCTCCCATGCGCTTCTGTGCTTCGTCAAACAGTTCCCTCGATACAATAGGCTCGTGCATATCAGGGACAACGACCCAATCTGCTTTGGGGATAGGTTCCCTTTTTTTACTTCGGTAGGATGGCGTGTACTGCCGTCCCTGCACCATGCTCCCTACATAGATTTCGTTTTTCAACATAAACTGCACATAAGTCCGCGTCCAGAAGTGGCGGCGTTCAAATTCTCCGTCACGCTCTGGGTTGTGCTTGCGGAAGCGGGTGTATTCCTTGGGGGATAAGATACCCTCGTTGTTCAGAACTGTTGCAATGCTCCTTGACCCAATCCCCGCCGCGCACATTTCAAACATCCGCCGGACAACCGGCGCGGTTTCCTCGTTGATAATCAGCTTGTGCTTATCGTCAGGATGCCGCAGGTAGCCGTAGGGGTCGAGTGCGCCAAGGTATTCGCCGCGCCTTGCTTTGGTGTGGAGCGTGGACTTGATTTTCGTGGAAATATCCTTGGCGTACATATCGTTTAGGATGTGCTTGAACGGCGTAATGTCCATGCTGCTTGTCTGGTTCAGTGTATCAACGCCATCATTCAGGGCAATGTAGCGCACATGACGCTCCGGGAAATAAATCTCGGTGTACTGCCCGCACATGATGTAGTTACGGCCAAGGCGGGAGAGGTCTTTAGTAATGACCAGGTTGATGCGCCCTTTTTCAATGTCGGCAATCATCCGCTGGAAGCCGGGACGGTCGAAAGCTGACGTTAGATAACGATACTTTTGAAAACACTGGAAAATCAAGGTTTTTCGAGCGACGGACAAGCAGGGTATTGTACTAAAAACTGAATACGACGCAGAAGCGGCGTTTCTTACTCTCTACATGGGAGAACAGGAACGCCGCTTTTTTATGCCCTTTGTTACGCAGTAGGGGCAGAAAAAGCCTTGCTACAAGCGATTTTGCGGGCGCGTATCTGGCGCGGCAAGGGATTTATACCTTATCCCCCGAAACCGCGCTTCTACTGCGTAACAAATCCACAGCAAAAGGAGTGATTTACTATGGCAGTTTTCAGAGTGGAACGGAACAAGGGCTACACCGTAATGAGCAACCACCACCTACGCAACAAGGAGCTTTCCTTAAAGGCAAAAGGGCTGTTGTCGCAAATGCTGTCACTCCCCGAAGATTGGGACTACACCTTGAAAGGCTTATCCCTTATCAACCGGGAGAAGATAGACGCTATCCGCGAAGCCATTAAGGAGCTTGAACGCGCCGGGTATATCGTTCGGTCAAGGGAGCGCGACGAGAAAGGACGCTTGCGGGGCGCGGACTATGTGATATTCGAGCAGCCGCAGCCGCCTACGCCGGATTTACCTACATTGGAAAATCCAACATTGGATAATCCAACGCAGGAAAAACCAACATTGGAAAAACCTACGTTGGAAAATCCAACGCAATTAAATAAAGATATACAAAGAACTGACTTACCAAAAAAAGAAAAATCAAATACAGATTTATCAAGTACCCATTCCATTCCTATCCTTTCCCCTAACCCCTCTCCTTGCAGAGAAGCGGCTACGCCGCCGGAACGGAAAGGAACGGAAGCGGCAGCACAGAGCGCAGTTGATATATACCGGGAAATCATCAAGGACAATATCGACTACCACATTCTCAAACAGGACATGAAGTTTGACGGGGACAGGCTGGACGAGATTGTAGACCTCATGCTTGAAACCGTATGCACCGCCAGAAAGCGGGTACGGATTGCGGGGGACGACTACCCGGCAGAGCTTGTGAAATCTAAGTTTATGAAACTGGACGGCGAGCATATCCGCTTTGTGCTTGACTGTATGCGGGAGAACACAACGAAAATCCGCAACATCAAGCAATATCTGAAAGCAGCCCTTTTCAACGCCCCGTCCACTATCGGCAATTATTACACTTCCCTTGTCGCCCATGACATGGCAAGCGGCGCACTGTCACCGAAGAAGCCGCAGTACGGCGACCCGGACTATTATTCATTCAAACCGGGCGAAAGCCTGTAAAACAACAAAAGGAGGATTTTATTATGGCACAGAAAATGACAGGAGCATTGGTATTTGACGAGCGCACCGACCGTTACGACATTCGCTTTGACTTAAACAGCTACTACGGGGGCTTGCATTGCGGTGAGTGCTTTGACGTATTCGTGCGGGGCAAGTGGAAGCCGACCCGGATTGAGTACGGCGACAACTGGTATCTTGTGGGTATCAGAGCCGAGGACTTGAACGGGCTGCGGGTGCGTATCTGACCGCCGCCCCATAAAGAAACGCGAAAGGAGGACGCGAGGAATTGCAGGACGAAGTAAACGAAAAGACCATAGCCCTTTACATCAAGACCGGGAAGCTGACCGCCCAGACGCTCCAAAAGGCAATGAAAGCCATACTGTCAAAGGGCAAAAAGCAGCTTGCAAAACCGCCACAGGGAAAGCAGAGCTTAAAGCAGCTTATGAAGCAGAACGCGGGCGTTTCCAACATTGAGATTACCGAGGGCAATATCAAAGCCTTTGAGAGTACGGCGAAAAAGTACGGTATCGACTTTGCGCTGAAAAAGGACGCAACGGAAAGCCCGCCCCGCTATCTGGTTTTTTTCAAGGGGCGGGACGCGGACGTGCTGACCGCAGCCTTTAAGGAGTTTTCCGCAAAGAAGCTGACACAGGAGAAAAAGCCCTCTATCCGAAAGCTGCTCTCTACGCTCAAAGAAGCCGCACAGGGCAAGAACGCGGAACGGGCAAAGGTCAAGAACAAGGACAGGGAGGTATCGCTATGAAGCCGGAAATCAAGAAGCTGCTTATCCTAAATCTCCCGTATCTGCTCTTTGTCTGGCTCTTTGATAAAGTGGGCGCGGCTGTCCGTCTATCCCCCGGCGCGGACGCAAGCGCAAAGCTGCTACATCTTGGGGACGGTTTTACCACCGCCTTTTCCAGTATCGCGCCGAGCTTCCACCCGGCAGACTTACTTATCGGCATTGCGGGGGCGGTCATTGTCCGGCTGATTATCTACACCAAAGGCAAGAACGCGAAGAAATACCGCCGCGGGACAGAATACGGTTCGGCGCGTTGAGGTGCATAATCTTAACTGTAAGCAACGCCTATATTGACGCAGGAGGATATGCACATGAATGATTA
>NZ_QZEG01000031.1:0-34627 GCF_009917605.1 Anaerotruncus sp. 1XD42-93
CTACTCGTTATGAGAAAACTGCTAAATCTTTCCTTTCCCTTGTTCATTTTGTCGCTGTTTTTGTTTGGATTGCTATTTCTTGACTTTAGGGACACAACCTAAGTAAGGAGATGATGAACCGTGGTATCTCTTGAGCAGGTACAAAATGGGATTGCCAATTATATAGATGCTGAGATCGTCACGAAAATGACTGGCTGGCAGAAGTAGGCGGTTGGTACCGCTGCGGGTATAATTTTGCAGCGCGCTCTGAAACTCTATGAGCAGGCGAGATCACACCCGCTTATGCAGGCGATGGGCGTGATTGATGCTGAAGGGATGATCGATGCAGATACACTGCACAGGGAACTGAAAGCACAGGCACAGTCCGGACTGATTACTGTGAACATCCCGATGGCTGGGACGGTCAAATTTTCAGAAGCAGATGTTGACAAGCTATTCGGGATGATTAAAAATGCGTGAGAAAGGCGGAAGGAAGCAATGAGTGTGTAAAGATGGCACTGAAGATGGAGAAGGATGATGTCAAAGACGCAGAAATGTTGACCAGGTATGCGGAGCGCGCAGCCATGTTGGGTGACGAAGAGGCTGCGCGGATATTCCGGTCGCGCGCGGAGCGCCGGATTGGCTCGGATTACGAGGAGAGCCGGAAACTCGTGAAATATGAGATGGACCGTATGGCCAAGGAGGGTAAGACGGAAACACCTGGAAGTGCGCCGCAAATCTGCTGGCAGGCCATGCGGGAGATGCAGAATGCACAAGTTGGGGACATCAAGGCAAGAATTGCGGCTGTGAAAAGCGTGTAATCTTTGAATTTAGTATGCTAAAATTTGCTGTGTATTTACTGTGAAGAATCACGTGAAAAAATGGGCAAAATCAAGTGATTTTAGAAACTGAATAAAGGCAACAAAAAACCGTTCAAATGCGCCGATTAGCGTAATTGAACGGTTTTTTGTTTTTTAAATTTTGGCGGAGAAGGAGGGATTCGAACCCTCGAAGGCTGTTAGACCTTACACGAGTTCCAGTCGTGCGCCATAAACCAAGCTAGGCGACTTCTCCAAAACAGTGTTTATATTATATACCATAAAATCGAAAAAATCAAGTGTTATTTATAATTTTTTCATTCCATTTCACTTTTGGCAAATTGCAAGTAAAATTGTGAAAAAAGTTCCGAAAATGCTTAGGCAGGGAAAGGATAGTCCGGAGGACAAAAAAGTGACCCTGTATCGTTCGCAAAAGCTGTCTTTTTTCTGCTGATCGGGTTTATTCTTCCGGATCCGGCTGATACTCCAGAATATCCCCTGGTTGGCAGTCCATCTCCCGGCAGATCGCTTCGAGGGTGGAAAACCGGATTGCGCTGATCTTCCCGGTCTTGATCTTCGAGAGATTGACATTCGAAATGCCAACCCGCTCCGCCAGCTCATTCAGGGAAATTTTTCGATCGGCCATCACACGGTCCAGCCGCAACACAATCGCCATCTTGCCCACCCCCTCACAACGTTTCGTCCGCCTGTTGCTGCAACAGGCTGCCATATGCAAAAATTTCTGCCAATCCGTAAAGTGCGGCACCCATCAGAAGCGGCGCTGCGATTCCTTCCAAGCCGCTCCAACCGGAAAGCAGTCCCGGCAGTCCATCGGTACAGGCGGTGAGTGCGACCAGCAGAGCAATCCTATGGAGATGGGCTGTGTTCGTTGGCGAAAAAGGAGATCCTCCATCACTCAGATTCCGGAAAATCAACAGCGCAGAACCGAACAGCAAGAGACGTACTGCCCCGTCTACCAATATAGCAACAGCCAGGGCCACCAGTGCGGGACTCATCGAACCGGGCGACCAGCCGATCCCTTCCAGTCCCAGCGTGACAACTAGGGCAGACTCCCACTCAGGCGTCCTTGCCAGTGCGAGAAAAAGGGAAACTGCCGCTGTAAAAAAACCGTAAACCAAAACCAATTCAACCAACCATGTCAGCAGATACATCACACCGCTGCTCTTTTTGATCCAGTTCAGTCTCTGATCCATCTTGATTCCCCTTTCTATAGTGCTATAAAGTCTCCTCATCCAGCTTCTGCAAGGCGCACCCATAACGGAAAATTTCAGACAGCCCGTATATAAGCGCCGCCCAAAGAAACGAGTCTATCGACAGGAGCGGTTTATCCGGTGCACCGAGCACCGCCAGTTTCCCTGCCAGACCAGGCAGGAATCCCATCCCCACAAAGCAGAGCGCGATTCTCCGAAGCCTGCCCACATTTTTCGATACAAAGGGCTCTCCTTGACCCGCTGTCTGAAAAAGCTCGGCAGCCCTGCGGCAGATCATCGCCCAAAGAAGCAGACGGACCACTCTTTCAGCAGCGGAAAAAAGCCCATACTCGGTGAAAGTCCGGAGCAGGCATCCTATCCACATCACTTGCATCACTGCGCCAGCCACCAATACAACCATCAATCCCCTCATCAGGAGGCTTAGCCTCCTGCCTGCCGTTTGAACCTTTTCGATTCCCATGCGTGTATCCCCTCCTTTTCTCTTATTTTATTCGCTAAATTTATGTTTGTCAACTATTTTTTAATGTTTATCATTAAATATTTTACTTTATTCGATCATATACAAATTCAACAAAACATTTCGCTTCAGGGATTTGTATTTATTGCAATAAAGTCATTGACTTCTTATGTGCAGTCTGTATAATATCTAGCATACATTTTTCGTTGAGAATGGGGATGTGCCCAATGGACGATTTTCAGAAAATCAATTCCCGCCGCTATCTGGTGGGGCTGACATGGCCAATCTTTGTTGAACTGGTTTTACAGATGCTCGTCAGCAATGTGGACCAGATCATGGTTGCCAAAACCTCCGAAACGGCTGTCGCCGCGATCGGCAATGCCAACGTGATTACCACTCTGCTGGTGATCTCGTTCTCGGTGATCTGTATGGCGGCGACTATCCTCGTCACTCAGTATATCGGAGCCGGCAGTACCGGGCGGGTCGCTCAGACCTACACGGTTTCCCTGCTGGTCAACTTTCTTTTTTCCCTAGCTATCGGGTTTGGACTGGCTGTCTTTCCGCGGCAGATTTTCGGGCTGATGGGGGTACCGGAACAGCTGATGCAGGAGGCCTGCGCCTATCTGCGCATCATCGGGCTTGGGATGCCGCTTCAGGCAATCCATCTGACCTTTGTGGCGTTCTTCCGCGCAAACGGCCTGACCCGCCAGACCATGTTTATTTCGATCGTCATCAACTTTATCAACATCGGCGGCAACCTCATCCTGATCAACGGGTTCGGACCGATTCCCGCGCTTGGAATTGTGGGTGCCGCAGTTTCGAGTGACCTCTCCCGCCTGGCTGGCGTATTCCTGATTCTTGATCTCTTCCGCAGGCATATCCACACCCCGCTCTCATTGCGGCACCTACGCCCCTTCCCTTTCGACCATCTCAAACGCCTCTTGAAAATCGGCATCCCATCCGGCGGAGAAAGTGTTTCCTACAACCTGACCCAGATCGTCATCCAGACCGTCTGCAACTCGCTGCCAGTCTATGTCATCACCTCCCGCGTCTACTGCAATATGTTTGCAATGCTTTCCTATATTTACGCGTCGGCGATTGCGCAGGCAACCCAGATCATTGTCGGCTATCTGATGGGCGCGCGCCGAATCGAGGAAACTGATAAACGTGTTAACGCGACTCTCTGGGGTGCAATGGGGGTTTCATTCGTGATCTCCCTTTCCCTTTATCTGTTCTGCCGCCCGCTATTCGGGCTATTTACCAATGATCCGCAGGTACTTGATATGTGTAAGACCATCATGGGGATCGAAATTTTCCTGGAATTGGGACGTGCCGCCAACATTGTCCTCTTCCGCTCCCTGCAAACCGCCGGAGATATCCGGTTCCCGATCTGCCTGAATGTCACCACTGTCTGGGTCGTAGCCGCAGGCGGCGGGTATCTGCTTGGCGTCGTGCTCGGATGGGGTTTGCCCGGGGTCTGGATTGCCATGGCTTCCGACGAAATTTTCCGCGGAGTGGTTTCATTTTTCCGCTGGAAAAGTGGAAAATGGCGCTCAAAACATCTGATCGACTGAGAAAACACCCGTTCTCCTTGCCTCGTTTTTCACACAACCAGAAAACCCCTCCAATGCAGTCCCATTTTTCTGCATCGGAGGGGTTCTCCTGAATCTCTAACCTTTTTATTCTGTATGGCTATCGGTTATCCCGTGGTTCGGGACGGAACAACAGGGATACACACCAGATCGCACCCAATGCGACCAGTGTATAGATGACCCGGCTGAAGATACTCCCCTGCCCGCCGAACAGCCATGCAACCGCATCGAGCTGAAAGATACCCATTAGACCCCAGTTCAGCCCCCCAACGATTGCCAATAGCAACGCAATTTTATCCAGCAAAACAATACGCCTCCTTTTTGATTTGGTATTTATCCTAAGTGTTTACGAAAAACGCGGGTTTATACTACGGATTCGGTAAGTCTCTGCTATATCCACACCTGGAAATGCCAGAAGTCCTACTTGCACCGTTGCCCGATCCGATGCAGCAAACATCTGTACTCTTCCCGCCTGCTCCCGGGTGATGACCCGGTATGGCTCGAGTGGAATCCCATCCAGATAGAGTACAGCCGTCTTTTCATCGGGCGGAAGGGAAACGCAAACTGCATCAAACCGCCCGCCTATCCCCTGTTCCAGTTCGTCCAGATTCCAGCGGTGCAGCCCAGAGTCTGCCGGGAAATTCACCACCCTTTGCCCATCTGCTGCGGATACTTTCAGTCCGCAAAATAAAATCAAACCCAACGCGGCGAGAACTGCGCCAACCTGTTTACGCATAAAACCTCCTTTCTTCCGGCCGGTTCCGGATTCAGAGCCTGTATTCATCCCCGGAGGATAGACATCCTATGGATCATGAATACGGATTCTCAGGCTTTTAAAAGCAGTTTTCCCCAAAAATCGAAAAATATCAGCAGGAGGCACTTGTTTTTTATTGGGCTTTATGGCAGAATAAAAGCAGTATTTTCGTGCAGTTTACCCTGACTATTGATGAAAAGAGAGTGTGCTTATGAACCATCAGACGGTTGTCGTCCTTGATTTTGGCGGGCAGTATAACCAGTTGATCGCGCGCCGCGTGCGGGAATGCTCGGTTTACTGCGAGGTTCTGCCATACCAAACCCCACTTTCGGAAATTCTTGCGAAACAGCCGATCGGCATTATCTTTACCGGTGGGCCAAACAGTGTCTATGCCGAAAACGCCCCGCAGGTCGACCCTTCGCTCTTCGAGGCTGGCGTACCAGTGCTCGGAATCTGCTACGGTATTCAGCTCATGGCTCATACACTGGGTGGGCATGTTACCAGTCCTGATTCCCGCGAGTACGGCAAAACACATACCGCCTACAACACCGAATGTGTGCTCTTCCGAGGCCTGCCCGCTGAAGGGATCTCCTGGATGAGCCACACTGACTATATCGACCGACTGCCCGAGGGATTTGCCAGCACTGCACATACCAGCGCCTGTCCGACTGCTGCCATGCAAAATCCCAGCAAAAAGCTCTATGGCCTGCAGTTCCATCCGGAAGTACTCCACTCTGAAAATGGGATTGCAATGCTCCGCAACTTCCTTTATGAAGTCTGCGGTGCAGTAGGAGACTGGACGATGGGCGATTATGCACGTACTGCTATCGCTTCCCTGCGGGAAAAAATCGGGAATGGAAAAGTCCTGCTCGCGCTCTCGGGAGGTGTGGATTCCTCTGTCGCTGCCGCACTGCTTTCCAAAGCGGTTGGAAACCAACTCACCTGCATCTTTGTCGACCATGGCCTGATGCGGAAAAACGAAGGGGATGAGGTGGAATCTGCATTCGGAGGACGGGATCTTAACTTTGTCCGTATAGATGCCAGCGACCGGTTTCTTGGTAAGCTCTCCGGTGTCTGCGATCCGGAACACAAACGGAAGATCATCGGCGAAGAGTTTATCCGGGTATTTGAAGAGGAGGCCAAAAAGATTGGGCAGGTGGATTTTCTGGCACAGGGTACCATCTATCCTGATGTGATCGAGTCGGGTGCCGGAGAGGCTGCTGTCATCAAAAGCCATCACAATGTTGGCGGCCTGCCAGACCATGTCGATTTTAAAGAAATTATTGAGCCGCTTCGTCTGCTCTTTAAAGATGAAACCCGCGCACTTGGTCGCGAACTCGGCCTTCCTGACTATCTGGTCGATCGCCAGCCCTTCCCAGGCCCAGGTCTTGCAATCCGTATCCTTGGAGAAATCACCCGCGAAAAGATCGCTATCCTACAGGACGCTGATTGGATCTTCCGTGAAGAGATCGCCAATGCTGGGTTGACAAACGAGATCCATCAGTATTTCGCTGTTTTGACCAACATGCGTTCGGTTGGTGTCATGGGGGATGGCCGCACCTATGATTATACTCTTGCACTGCGTGGTGTCACCACCTCTGACTTCATGACTGCTGATTGGGCAAGAATCCCTTATGAGATTCTGGATGTCATCAGCCGCCGAATCGTTAACGAAGTGCGTGGGATCAACCGAATCGTTTATGACATTACCAGCAAGCCGCCTGCAACAATCGAGTGGGAATGATTTCAGAAGCCCAGAAAAAGCCCGGAATGACTGGGTTTTCTAAGGCCTGATGCCCTTCGTGGCAACGATTTGGCAACATTTTTCATTATTCATAAAAAGAGAGCTAACTGATTTTGATTAGTCAGTTAGCTCTCTTTTTCTTTTTATTATTATTTTGTGCAACAAACGGCCTTTCCCGTGGCCTACAAGTGAGAGGGTCAAAAGAGGTCCTGGGGCGGCACCTTCACATAGTTCTGGGTCTTATCAAACTCCGGGTAGTGGTAGCGCCACTTGTCGTAGTCCTCTTTGGAGATCTCACCCGCCTCCAGCATGGCGTCGGCCTGCTGCCAGGAACAGAGCATCTCATGCAGCCGAGCTGCGTCCTTGTTCTTCCGCACATCGACCTTCAAGCATACTTCTCCATCCATCTCGCTGATCTTGAGCCCGTAGTTGTCCTCAAGGGTAAACAGGGTATGCATAAGGCCCACATAGGAGTCTATATCAGGAACAGAGAGCGCATGGGGCGAGACATCCAGTACCTCAGCCAAAGCGGCGGTCAGGTCTGCCTTTGGGGTTCTTGATCCTGTTTCGTACTGTGCAAGGCGCACATCAGCAGACTTCTCCGGGAAGCCCAGTGACATGCCGAGATATTTTTGTGTCATCCCCCGTAGGAGACGGAAAAAGTGAATTCGTTCACCAATCGCCATATCATCAACTCCAATCGTTGGTTGTCTTTATAGAAAGCGTAGCAGAAATGCTTAGGAAAGTCAAGAGAATACTAAACAATTTTATTTAATTTATTTTGTGTGCGCCGATTGACACAAGCTATTATGCTTAGTATAATGACAATAGGCAAAGCATATTTGCTTAGTTAAAGTAACTGAAGAAACTTTTTTCAAAATTCTTGGGTGCAAAATCTGAAAAAAGTGGCAGTAGAGAGTGAGGAGGTCTTTATGAAAAGCAAAATTAGCAGGCAGAAACGATCAATAAGGAAAGGAAGGTATTTTATTTATGCAGAAACAGGGTTTTATGCGAGCAGACGAAGTTGCTCAGGAATTAGGCATCTCCAAATCCCACGCCTACAAGGTGATCCATGGGCTTAATGAAGAATTGCAGGAGAAAGGGTATCTGACCATCTCCGGCCGTGTCAATCGAGAATTCTTCAGGGAGAAGTATTACTATACCAAAACAGCAAAGGAGGAATCATAATGGCAGTTTACAAGGAAGAAAAAACCGGAACTTGGCGGGCAGTTTATCGCTATACCGATTGGAATGGTGAGCGGAAACAGACCCAAAAGAGGGGCTTCAAGACCAAGCGAGAGGCACAGGCTTGGGAGCGTGAACAGGTTCATAAAACCAGCGCTGATTTTGATATGAATTTCAAAAGTTTTGTGGAACTTTACACAGCGGATATGAAGACCCGGCTCAAGGAAAACACCTGGGCCACAAAGGAGCATATTATCCGCACCAAGCTACTCCCCTACTTCGGCAAGCTGAAGATGTGTAACATCACCGCCCAACAGATCATCACCTGGCAGAACGAGATGCTGAACCACAAGGATGAAAAGGGACAGCCCTATTCACCTGTGTACCTTAAGACGGTTCACAATCAACTCAGTGCCATCTTTAACCACGCAGTACGGTATTACAATCTCCGTGATAACCCTTGCAAAAAGGCTGGCAGTATGGGGAAAAAGAAAAACCGAGAGATGATGTTCTGGACCAAGGAGCAGTACTTGAAATTTGCCGAGGTGATGATGGATAAACCGCTATCCTTCTATGCCTTTGAGATGCTTTACTGGTGCGGTATCCGAGAGGGAGAACTTCTGGCTTTGACCCCGACAGATTTTGACTTTGAGAAGCGCACTGTCACCATCAACAAATCCTATCAGCGGCTGAATGGACAGGATTTGATTACTACTCCAAAAACTGAAAAGAGTAATCGGATTATCACTATGCCGCAGTTTCTGGCAGAGGAAATTCAGGATTACCTCAAAATGCTCTACGGCATTGGAGCAGATGACCGAATGTTCACCGTCACCAAGAGTTATCTCCACCGGGAGATGGATAGAGGCTCCAAAGAGGCCGGAGTCCCGCGTATCCGAATCCACGATATTCGTCACAGCGCAGTTTCGCTTTTGATCGACATGGGGTTCTCCGCCACAGCCATCGCAGATCGGGTAGGTCATGAGAGCATCGACATCACTTACAATTATGCACACCTGTTTCCGTCCAAACAAACGGAAATGGCAGATAAATTGAATATGGAAAGGGGCAATTAAAAATGTCAGCAAAAAATTTGGATAAGCACAATCGTTGGAGAAACAAGGCCGTATCTTTCCGGGTCTCCCCTGAGGAGGATGCCCAGATTGAAACAGCAGTCAAGCTCACCGGACTGACCAAGCAGGATTATATCATCCGTCGGCTGCTCTGCCGGGATGTGGTGGTGCATGGAAATCCAAGAGTCTATAAGGCACTGCGAGATCAGCTGGCTGCTGTGCTGGACGAGCTGCGCCGGATTGAAGCTGGGCAAGGAGTAAATGAGGAACTGTTGGACACCATTCAGATGATCACAACCATTATGAAAGGAATGCGGGAGGATATTGCCTATGATCGATGAAAAAAAGAAAATGACCACCCAGGACTCATCTGTTGGCGCAGACGATGGGCAGTCAATCTCTAAAAACTCTGACATTAGTATAACCACTTCCAAGGAAGAAATCAACGATGAAGTTGTAAATCCTCAGGAAAGCCTGGAAGAAATGTACCGCAAGATACAGCGCATGAGCGACCCAGCTTACCTGCACACTGTAACCCTGGACGAGCTGATGGACAATGTGTTTGAGGTAAAGTCTGCGGTGATTGAAAACCTGCTCTATACTGGAGCATATATCCTTGCCGGAGCGCCCAAAATCGGCAAGTCTTTTCTGGTGGCGCAGATCGCCCACCATGTCAGCACTGGGCAGGATTTGTGGGGTTACAAAGTTCATCAAGGAACAGTCCTCTATCTTGCTTTGGAAGATGACGAAAGCCGTTTGCAGCGCAGGATGTTCCGCATGTTCGGTGTGGAGGGGACAAGCTCTCTCCACTTTGCTACCAGTGCCAAGATGATTGGCAGCGGTTTGGATGAACAACTTGAAAAGTTTGTCCGGGAACACAGAGACACCAAATTGATTATCGTGGATACCCTGCAAAAAGTCCGGGAGATGGTAAGCGACAATTACAGCTATTCCAGCGATTATGAGGTGATTGGAAAACTGAAACAATTTTCAGACCGGCATGGAGTTTGCATCCTGATTGTCCACCACACCAGAAAGCAGCCTGCGGGAGATAGCTTTGAGAAGATTTCCGGTACCACCGGACTGTCGGGCTGTGCAGATGGGGCACTCATTATGCAGAAAGAAAAACGAACTGACGGAAAGGCTACACTGGAAATTAGTGGACGGGATCAGCCGGATCAGCGGCTGTATCTAAGTAAAGACCAGGAGCGTTTGGTATGGCTTCTCGACCATGCAGAGAATGAGCTTTGGAAGCAGCCTCCGGACCCGGTGCTGGAAGCGGTAGCGAAAATGGTATCTGACGAAAACCGCGAGTGGGAAGGCAGCCCTACAGAGCTTGCCGAAGCCCTCCAGTTGAATATGGCAGTGAACCGCCTTACCAAGCATTTGAATGTGAATGCCAGTCGCCTGCTGGAAGAACATCAGGTGAAGTACGAAAACAAAACCAAGCATGCCGGAAGGCGTATCAGGCTGACTTATATGGTAGAAGCACCTATGGTTGAAGTAATTAAGTAAAGCGCGACGCTTGCAACGGTCGCGACGGTGTTTTGAGGGGTACTCCCAGCACCGTTGCGACCGTCGCCACCGTTGCGGAAAAGAAAATATGAGGTGGTGTTTTGCCACCCCATTGTTCAAGAGGATGCCCCATTTTAGGGCACCCCAAGATCACCATAGGATGTCGCGTTTCACGACACCCGATGCGCCAAAACAGGATACAGTGTGCGGAGTAAAAGCGAACGATGGGAAAACATTTTGCCCACGCATCTAGCGAGAGCTACTGTGTTTCACGGTAGACCTCAGGCAGTAAGGGTGGAACGATTTGTTCCATGGCATCTTAAAGGGGACGGCGCTTCGGCGTACCCTTTCAAAGTGTTCGCAGAACGCGCAGCCACAGAATGAAATTCTGTGTTCAAAAGGGGCTTGGGGGCGCTGCCCTCAACAAGCAGACGGCAGGAAATGTGAGTGTGTATTAACACTCGCATTGCTTGCCGGATTTGTGTGTGGATAGCCACACGCATTGCTTGCCAGATTCTAAAATTAACGAAACGGACTTTGTACCGCTACGGAAAATCAACCGAAATTTAAGCATTAGGAGGTAACGACTATGAGAAAGATTTTGTCCTGTGAGTTCAACCTGGACACCGCCTGTGTGGAGCTGCATCTGGCGGATGAAACGCTGCTCTCCATTGACTGCACCGCCGTGGAGAACAAATTAGCAAACAGTATGTACCAGCGGTCGGAGCTAGACTGGCTAATTTATAATGATCCGCTGGCCTACGCCGAGCTGATTTTGAACGGTGACCCGGAACGATATCTAAAGGCTGTGACAGCAAAACCTTTGTTTGATTAAAACTAAGAAAGGTTATCTGTTGTACCGAGATGGTCTCATCATATCGTGAGCATGTCTTGAGTTATTGTGTAGTTTGTGGTATAATAACTCATCCGAATATGATGGGAGAAATTAAGATGCCAGTCTCGTATGACAAGCTTTGGAAAACCCTTATTGATAAAAAGATGAAACGCTCGGACTTAAAGGATGCTGCTGGTATTAGTTTTAATGTCTTAGCAAAGATGGGAAAAGATGAATTTGTATCAATGGAAAGCCTATACAAAATTTGTGTAGCATTAGACTGCGGTATTGATGAAATTATGGAGTTTACAAATAATGAGCATGCTTGACTTTGCAATTATGGCAACAACAGAATATATTGACCACATGCCAAAAAGTCAGCGCAAGAAATATGGTCAGTTCTTTACGAGCAAAGAGACTGCCATTTTTATGGCTGGACTGTTTGAAATCCCTAATGGGTGTGAGGCGCTTTCTATTCTCGATCCTGGCGCAGGTTCTGGAATTCTTTCAATTGCACTATTGGAACGCCTGCAATCCTTTTCAGCGATAAAAGAGATTAGATTGGTTTGTTATGAGAATGACCCTAATATAATGGAGTTACTTCGAACCAATTTAGAGACAGCGTGTAGTTATGCCCAACAGGAAATATCTTACGAGATCGTTTCTGATAACTACATTTTAAGCCAATCAAATGACTACAACTTAATGTTAGGTGCAAATTTAAATCCTGAAAAATTTGATTTTATAATTGGAAATCCTCCATATATGAAAATAGCTAAGGATACCCCAGAAGCTTTGGCGATGCCAGATGTTTGCTATGGTGCGCCTAATCTCTATTTTCTCTTTGCTTCTATGAGTTTGTTTAACTTAAAAGATGACGGAGAAATGGTTTATATTATTCCGCGCTCCTGGACTTCTGGCGCGTATTTCAAAAGATTTCGTCAGAAGTTTTTAAACGAAGGGGCTTTGGAGCATATCCACTTGTTTGTTAGCCGAGATAAGGTCTTTGAAAAAGAAAGTGTACTGCAGGAAACCATCATTATAAAGCTTAAAAAAACGCACCTAAAACCTAAAACAATCACGATTACTACTACCCAAAGTAATGCGGACTTTTCAGAAAAGACAATTTTTGAGGCTCCGTACTCTGCCGTTATCAACGGACCAGATTTCTATGTATATCTGGTAGCAAATGCTGAGGAGGTAGAGACACTTAATAGTTTGAACAAGTGGGAAAACACCCTGCCAAGTATTGGTCTAAAAATGAAGACTGGCCTTACAGTTGATTTCCGAAACAGAGAAGCACTGAGAGATGCAGCTGAAGATCAGTCTGTTCCATTGTTCTATTCTCAGCACATACAAAATGGCAAAGTGGTTTTTCCTGTAGGGAAGGAACACGAGTATCTGGTTACTGAGCAGAGGGGACTATTACAACCAAATAAGAACTATCTTTTTGTTAAACGATTTACAGCAAAGGAAGAACATAGGCGGCTTCAATGTGGTATTTATCTGGCAAAAAAGCATCCTGAGTATTCCCAAATCAGTACACAAAACAAGATAAATTTTATCGATGGGATGTGTGATCTTTCGGAGTGTGTTGTGTACGGGCTTTATGTCTTGTTTAACTCCACCTTGTATGACTGCTATTATAGGATCTTGAATGGTTCAACGCAGGTCAATTCGACTGAGGTGAACTCTATGCCGGTTCCATCCATGGATATCATTGAGGCCATGGGGAAAGAGCTGATAGCTGCACACGATATGTCGGAACCTGTTTGTGACAGAATTTTGAGAGGTTATGTATGAGTAAAATTGATGAAGCAAAAGAAATCTTAAATGCCTTGCAAGTCCCGGCAAAGCAGCAAAATGCTATGTGCTGTTGTGTTTTGCTGACGATGGCAGGACTCTTAGAGGAAACTTCATGGCAAGATGCAACCAACGAATGGATTCGTATTCACGATGTAATTGCTTTTGCCAATAACAATTATGGGACTACTTATGCGGAAAATAGTCGAGAGACATTCCGTAAACAGGCTATGCATCATTTTAGAAATGCAGCTTTTATTGAGGATAATGGCAAGGCTACCAATAGTCCGAATTATCGCTATCGGCTGACAGATGAAATGCTGAAGTTGATACAGAGCTTTGGTACAGATTGGTGGGAAACCAAGCTTGCTTCTTTTCAAACTAATCACGAAACGCTTGTTCAGCTATATGCTTCTAAGCGTGTCAGACGCAAAATGCCAGTGAAGATCAACGGTGAAGATTTCACTTTTTCTCCAGGAGAGCATAATCAACTTCAAAAAGCAATTATCGAGGAATTTGCACCACGCTTTGCTCCAAATTCGGAATGCCTCTATGTTGGCGATACCATCGAAAAAGATTTGGTAAAGAACGAGGACAGGCTTCGTGAACTCGGATTTACTATTACATTACATGACAAGATGCCAGATGTAGTCCTCTACTCAGAGGAAAAGAACTGGCTGTACTTTATAGAGTCGGTAACATCTGTTGGGCCGATGGAGCCGAAACGCATCAAAGAGATCGAAGAAATGACCACCGGCGTAACTGCAGGGAAAATCTATGTTACAGCTTTTCTGGATTTCAAGACATTCAAGAAGTTTTCTGAGACACTTGCTTGGGAAACAGAAGTTTGGATTGCTGATATGCCGGATCATATGATCCATTTGAATGGGGATAAGTTCTTGGGACCAAGAAAGTAATGCTTAATGGATAAATGAAGTTGATTTTTCTACAAATTCCGAAGGAGGGATATTGTGAATACCAAAATAGAGGTCTGTATCAAAGAAGAAGAGACAACAACCTGTAAAGGCGGTATCCTCGAAAAATTGGTTGCTCAAGTCTTAACATGTCAGCAGTACGAAGTAACTCAAACAGTTCGAGTTACTGGAATTGAAATAGATGTACTTGCACAACATAAGTTCACAGGGCAAACTATCTTAGTAGAATGTAAAGCATGGGATAGTGCATTGCCTGCGGATGTTATAACAAAACTGCTGGGAAATGGTTTGTTAAAGGGAATAAAAACATGTTGGTTAGTTACAACAGGTGGATTGTCTAAAGACGCCGAAGGCATACGAATTGAGTGGGAAAATGCAAAGCGAGAAGGCCTGGTTTTCTTCACTCAAAACAGAATTATCGACTTGTTAACTGATTCACATTTGATCAAATCAGTTGATATCATCTGTGAGCCATTAAAAGATCGATTTACAATGGGAAGCGAAGCACTGCTCATGCTGACATCCGAAGGAATGTATTGGATTGTTCCTGTTACAGATTCAGAAGTGGGGCTTTCGTCATCGGTGCTTGCATTTGATGCAACAACGGGCCGACGCATTGTGTCTACAGATCAATTAAATGAGCTCAAAACTCGAAAAAATAGTTTTAGCAGTTTTCAATGGCTTGGCGAGGAACCTGTTGACACTAAAATTTCAGAAGTATTAATGGAAGAATACAACAATATTGTCCCTGTCATCAGTGGAGATGACTGGACAGACTACCGTCCTGCCAGACCAGAAGATTTCGTGGGTCGTAAAAAAATTCTTTCTAATATTTTCGAATTTTGGGAAAATGTTAATGGAGGAAGCTCAAATACCCGATTGTTCTCAATTAAAGCTCCTTCAGGCATGGGAAAAAGTTCTGTTGTTCTGAAGGCTGTTTCCATAGCTTCAAGTAACAGAAAGTACAGCAAAAAATTTTTTGTTTTTGCTGTAGATGTACGGACTGCCGTTTCTTCCAGATATGCAGAAATGGCATTGAAAGCATGCTTTGATTCGGCTGACGAACATGGATTTACAGATATTACACAACGCAATGTGACTTCTACGACTATCAATCAATTTCTTCATAATGAATCCATCCAGAAAACCCTGTCTTATTTGAAAGAACAGGGAAAAACAATGGTAATTATTTTTGACCAGTTTGAGGAACTGTTTTCGAAAAAAGAACTGTATCCTCTCTTTGACAGCGTGAAAAGTTTATGTAACGAAGTAGATGCACTACAGGGGCAGTTGGTCTTGGGGTTTGCATGGAAAACAGATTTAACGATTCCCGTAGAGCATCCAGCGTACTATTTGTGGTCTAATCTTGCGGATAGACGAAAAGAATTTGAATTACAGCAGTTTAAACCTTCAGAAATAAAGAGTGCTATTGGTTTGTTTGGAAAACAGCTGCAAGAACCAGTGAATCCTATCTTGGCAAATTATCTTACAAAACAGTGCCAAGGCTATCCTTGGCTATTGAAGAAATTGTGTATTCATGTGTTTAAGTTAATTCATGAAGGAAGTAGCCAAGAATATGTTATTGGTCAAAGATTGAATATTGTGGATTTGTTTGAACGCGATATTTCTGAGCTGACCCCTGATCAACATGCCTGCGTTCTTGAAATTGCAAAAACTTCTCCTGCTGACTATTTTGCCATTGCAGAAACCTATGGAAGTGATATGGTGCAGGCACTAATCAATGCGCGGGTTGTCATCAGAAGAGCTTCGAAATTGACACTGTACTGGGATATTTTCAGGGATTATGTTTTGAACCATGTAACGCCGGAATTATTGTTAGATTATATACCGCAGTTGCAGTTTGGCTCGGATATAAGAGCTTTTACATGTTTGTTAGAACATGGGGATATGACATCAGCAGAACTGAGCAAACAGTTGTCTGTTAGCCCTGCTACTGTGGATAACATAATGATCGATGCTGTGATGTTTGGTGTTGCACAGAAAAACAATAACACTATTCATCTCATACCGGAATCAAAAGAAGATTTAGTTTTACAATTACAGACATTGTTCAAAAAGCATGTAATTTATAGCGAGCTAAAACAGCGTGGTGTAGAATCGTTCGACTATGTCTATTTTCAGAAAATCTTTCAATCCAGTTATAATGATGTCAATATCAAAGAAAAGACAAAAGAAATGTATTGCAGTAAATTATATGGCTGGTTACTTCGTTTGGGCCTACTTGAAGAGGTCAAAGGTCATGTGACTATTGCCAGTACTGCAAATCCCAAGACAGTTTTGTTGAACACCCAGAGAACTCCACGGAGAGGTAAATATCAATGGGGAAATAGCAATCTATTTTGGGGACAAAGCTCTCCTGATAAAGTCATTGACGCATATGATCGGATTGCATCTGAAAGCATTGGCTATGAAGCTTTAAAGTCACAAGGATATAGAAATGCAATTGAGGCTTTAGTTGCTGCTGGGGCAATCACGAAAAACGGTGATGCTTTTGTTATCAGATGTAATCTTGAGCAGGTATTTAAAAATATTAAGGAAACTGAAACAATTAAGTTTGCACAAAAGACAATGGCAGAGCATCCCGAAATCAAAAGCGAGAGTATGGGTATATTGCTTGAAGAGCAATTCTCTAGAAAATGGACACCGGCATCGCAGAAGCGTTATGGCAATGCAATAATTAGATGGGTTAAATACTTGAATAACCTAACAAAAACATAGGCAGGTTATTGGCTTCAGGACTAAACATCGGGGACAAAATTCAGGATGATCTCTGGCAACACTCTGGCAACAAAAAATCAGATAGCCTCTACTATCTGAATAATGAAAAGAATACCAATACTCTGAGCGAAATCTTATAAGCAAATCTGTTTAGAAAACATCTAACAGGAGCGAGTGGGAATGATTTCGGTGTCGTAGGGCAATGTGATTTATCCTGTATAGGGCAATAACACTTAGCCTCCGACATAGAAAAATAAGACCTTGCATCTCACGATGCGGGGTCTTATTTTTGTCCTTCGGACTATCCTTTCCCTGCCTAATACAAGGATTTTAGGAACATTTTGTGCTATATCACCATGGAGTAGGGGCGTCCGGCCCAAGGGCCGGGGTGGATAAACGACTTTGCCCCTTACAGAATAAATCACATTGCCCTACGACATTCGGAGGCCCGGAAAAGCCTGATATGACTGGGTTTTTGAGGGGTTAAGGCCCTTTGTGGCAACGATTTGGCAACATTTTTTCATTATTCATAAAAAGAGAGCTAACTGATTTTGATTAGTCAGTTAGCTCTCTTTTTGTTTTTATTATTATTTTGTGCAACAAACGGCCTCTCCCGTGGCCTACAAGTGAGAGGGGCAAAAGAGGTCCTGGGGCGGCACCTTCACATAGTTCTGGGCTTTGTCAAACTCCGGATAGTGGTAGCGCCACTTGTCGTAATCCTCTTTGGAGATTTCGCCCGCCTCCAGCATGGCAGCGGCCTGCTGCCAGGAACAGAGCATCTCGTGCAGTCGAGCGGCGTCCTTGTTCTTCCGCACATCAACCTTCAAGCAGACTTCTCCATCTATCTCGCTGATCTTGAGCCCGTAGTTATCCTCCAGGGTAAACAGGGTGTGCATCAGCCCCACATAGGAGTCTATATCCGGGACGGAGAGGGCATGGGGAGAGACATCCAGTACCTGGGCTAAGGCGGCGGTAAGGTCTGTCTTTGGGGTTCTTGATCCTGTCTCGTACTGAGCAAGGCGCACATCGGCGGACTTTTCTGGAAAGCCCAACGCCATACCAAGATATTTTTGTGTCATCCCCCGCAGGAGACGGAAAAAGTGAATCCGTTCCCCAATCGCCATATCATCAACTCCAATCGTTAGTTGTTCTTAGGAAAAGCGTAGCAGAAATGCTTAGTAAAGTCAAGAGAATCTTAAACAATTTTATTTAATTTATTTTGCGTGCTCCGATTGACACAAGCTATTTTGCTTAGTATAATGACAATGAACTAAGCATAATAGCTTAGAACTGATAAATAAAAAAGAACTGCCGCAAGCCCTGGTTATACATCCGGGAAAAAGTGGCGGACGAAAGTGAGGAGGCATTTATGGAACACAATATCCATCCGCAGCAGCCATCAAAGAAGAAAGGAAGGTGTTTTCAATGCAGGCACAAAACTTTATGCGCGTGGAGGAAGTGGCCCAGGAGCTGGGCATCTCCAAGTCCCACGCCTACAAGGTGATCCACAAGCTCAACGCCGAACTCCGTGAGAAGGGCTATCTGACCATCTCCGGGCGGGTCAATCGGAACTTTTTCATGGAGAAGTTTTGCTATGGCAAGACGGGGAAGGAGGACTAATCGTGGCAGTCTATAAGGAAGAAAAGACAAACACCTGGCGGGCGGTCTACCGCTACACTGACTGGAACGGCGAGCGCAAGCAGACCCAGAAGCGGGGCTTCAAGACCAAACGGGAGGCACAAGCCTGGGAGCGCGAACAGCTCAACAAGACCAGCGCTGATCTGGACATGACCTTTAAGAGCTTCGTGGATCTCTACACGGCGGATATGAAGACCCGGCTCAAGGAAAACACCTGGGCCACCAAGGATCACATCATCCGCACCAAGCTGCTACCCTACTTCGGCAAGCTGAAAATCTGTAACATCACTGCCCAGCAGATTATCACCTGGCAGAACGAGATGCTGAACCACAAGGACGAGAATGGCAAGCCCTACTCTCCGGTGTACCTGAAAACGGTCCACAACCAGCTCAGCGCCATCTTCAACCACGCGGTTCGGTACTACAACCTCCGGGAGAATCCCTGCAAGAAGGCGGGCAGCATGGGCAAAAAGAAAAACCGGGAGATGATGTTCTGGACCAAGGAGCAGTACCTGAAATTTGCCGAGGTGATGATGGACAAGCCGCTATCCTTCTACGCCTTTGAGATGCTCTACTGGTGCGGTATCCGGGAGGGGGAGCTGCTGGCCCTGACCCCGGCGGACTTTGACTTTGAGAAGCGCACCATGTCTATCAACAAGTCCTATCAGCGTCTGAACGGCGAGGACCTGATTACTACCTCCAAGACGGAAAAGAGCAATCGGGTCATCACCATGCCGCAATTTCTGACTGAGGAAATCCAGGATTACATCAAAATGCTTTACGGCATCGGGACGGATGACCGGATGTTCACCGTCACCAAGAGTTATCTCCACCGGGAGATGGACCGGGGAGCCAAAGAAGCGGGAGTACCGCGTATCAGAATCCACGATATTCGTCACAGCGCGGTTTCACTTCTGATCGACATGGGGTTCTCTGCCACGGCCATCGCGGACCGAGTGGGCCATGAGAGCATTGACATCACTTACAACTACGCACACCTGTTTCCGTCCAAGCAGGCGGAAATGGCAGACAAATTGAACATGGAAAGGGGCAATTAAAAATGTCAGCAAAGAATTTGGACAAGCACAACCGTTGGAGGAACAAGACCGTGGCTTTCCGGGTCTCCCCGGAGGAGGACGCCCAGATCGAGACGGCGGTGAAGCTCACCGGCCTGACCAAGCAGGATTACATCATCCGGCGGCTGCTTTGCCGGGATGTGGTGGCCCAGGGAAACCCCAGGGTCTACAAGGCGCTGCGGGACCAGCTGGCCGCTGTACTGGACGAGCTGCGCAAGATTGAAGCTGGACAGGGCGTGAACGATGAGCTGCTGGACACCATCCAGATGATCGCTGCCATTATGAATGGGATGCAGGAGGACTTTGCCTATGACCGATGAGAAAAAGAAAATGACCGCCCAGGGCTCATCTGTTGGCGCAGATGATGGGCAGTCAATCTCTCAAAATTACAAGACCACTATACCAGACCCGGACGAAAAAAGCAATTCCCCGGAAAGAGATTTGGAGGAACTTTACCAGAAAATGCGCCGCATGAGCGCCCCGGCTTACCTGCACACTGTGACTCTAGACGAGCTGATGGACAATGTGTTCGAGGGCAAGTCTGCGGTGATTGAGAACCTGCTCTATACAGGAGCGTACATCCTTGCTGGAGCGCCCAAAATCGGTAAGTCCTTCTTGGTGGCGCAGATCGCCCACCATGTCAGCACTGGGCAAGAGCTGTGGGGCTACAAAGTCCACCAGGGAACCGTGCTCTATCTTGCTCTGGAAGATGACGAGAGCCGTTTGCAGCGCCGGATGTTCCGTATGTTTGGCGTGGAGGGGACAAGTTCCCTCCACTTCGCCACCAACGCCAAAATGATCGGCGGTGGCCTGGATGAACAGCTGGAAAAGTTCGTTCGGGAACACAGTGATACCAAGCTGATTATCGTGGATACCCTACAAAAAGTCCGTGAGGCTGTGTGTGACAGTTACAGCTACTCCAGCGACTATGAGGTGATCGGCAAGCTGAAGCAATTTGCCGATCGGTATGGGGTCTGCGTCCTGATCGTCCACCACACCAGAAAGCAGCCTGCGGGAGACAGCTTTGAGATGATTTCTGGTACAACCGGCTTGCTGGGCTGTGCGGATGGGGCGTTCCTGATGCAGAAGGAGAAGCGAACGGATAGCAAGGCTACCCTGGAGGTGGTAGGCAGAGACCAGCCGGATCAGCGGTTATATCTGAGCAAAGACCAAGAGAGCCTGGTTTGGGGTCTCGACCATGCAGAGAATGAGCTTTGGAAGCAGCCTCCGGACCCAGTGCTGGAAGCCGTGGCAAAAATTGTGTCTGCTGACAACCGGGAATGGGAAGGCAGTCCCACCGAGCTGGCCCAAGCGATTCAAACGGATATGGCGGTAAACCGGCTCACCAAACATCTGAATGTGAATGCCAGCCGACTGTTGGAAGAGCATCAGGTGAGGTACGAGAACAAAACCAAGCACGCCGGGCGGCGCATCCGGCTGACTTACATGGTGGTGGAAGCCCCCGCGTTTGAAGTAATCAAGTAAAGCGCGACGCTCGCAACGGTCGCGACGGTGTTTTGAGGGGTACTCCCAGCACCGTTGCGACCGTCGCCACCGTCGCGGAAAGAAAAAGATGGGGTGGTATTTTGCCACCCCATCTTCAAGGAGGATGCCCCATTTTAGGGCACCCTAAAAGTATCATAGGATGTCGCGATTCACGACACCCTATGCCCCGAAACAGGGCACCGGGTACAGGGGCAAAAAGCGTTCGGAGAACGCGCAGCCACAGAATGAAATTCTGTGTTTAGAAGGGGCTTGGGGGCGATGCCCTCAACAAGCAGACGGCAGGAAATGTGAGTGTGTATTAACACTCGCATTGCTTGCCGGATTTGTGTGTGGCTATCCACACGCATTGCTTGCCTGTATCTAAAACAACCGAAACGGCCCTTGTGCCGCTGCGGAAAATCAACTGAAATTCAAGTATTGGGAGGTAACGAGTATGAGAAAGATTTTGTCCTGTGAGTTTAACCTGGACACCGCCTGTGTGGAGTTACGTCTGGCGGACGGGACGCTGCTCTCCATCGACTGCACCGCCGTGGAGAGCGAGGTGGCAAACAGCATGTACCAGCGGTCAGAACTGGACTGGCTGATCTACAACGATCCGCTGGCTTACGCAAAGTTGATTTTGGATGGTGATCCGGTTAGGTATCTGAAAGTAGCAGCAGATAGTAGACGGAGCGAAGTTGATTTTGAGTAATATTTGAATATTACATCGAAATAGCAGAAAAATGCTTGACAACCTGAAAGCCATATGCTATGATTGTACCAGACAAGAGAAGAGCCCCCGGGCACAGCGGCAACTGTGTCCGGGAGCTTCCCGCGAAATATCATAGATATATCCGTGTTTATGATATCAGATGTTCGTAAGAATGTCAATGCGGGCTTGTACTTTTGAAGAAAGGAGAACAAGCCTAATGCGTTTTTATGTAAACAAGTACGCGCAGCCTACTGGTGAGCATGAGGTACATCGCTCTAATTGCGCCTGGTTGCCTGATGCAGAAAACCGCATCTACCTGGGGGATTTTGCTACTTCCCAGGCTGCTGTAAAGGAAGCACGCAAGTACTACAGCTGTGTAGACGGTTGCAAGCATTGCTGCCCTGAAAGCCACACCCGATAAACACGATAAGGTGGCCCGCCCGTTTATGGGCGGGCCACCTTTCTTTTTGAGGAGGGAGAAAGATGGTTGCTAAAATTTCGGATGTTGCGGAAGTGCAAGGTGGCATAGTTTTGAGCAGAAAAGAAGCGAAGACCCAAGAAGAAATCTACTGCTCTTATAAGCGCCTCACGCTTAGAGCATTTGATAGAACCGGCAGCATCCATGTTTCAGATCTAGAGGACTTTTATGCCTGCGAGAGCTTGGACAATGCGTTGTTTACCTCAAAAGGGGACGTTGTGGTTCGTCTGCTTTCACCTATGTACCCTGTGTATGTAGAAAATAACTATGAAAATATTTTGGTACCTTCTCAATTTGCTGTGTTGCGGGTGAAAGATAGAGAGGTCATTATGCCAGAATATTTACGCCTTTGGCTGGCGCAGAAAAGTATTCAGGATCGTGTTCTTGATTTGGAAAGTGGGACGGCTCAAAAAGCTGTAAAAATAAAAACGATTTTAAACTTGGACATTTTTATCCCGCCTTTGGAAGTTCAAAAAAAAGCAGTGATGATCGATACACTAAGCCGTCGCCGAGAATGCCTATACCGTGAATTAATCGAAGAAGAACGAACGCTCACCGAGAACTTATTAGAGAATATTATTGGAGGAATCAACAGATGACGACGAAAAAAGATATTGAAAACGCATTGATGCGTGGTGCGGATACACTGCGGGACACCATTGATGCCGCAAACTATAAGGATTATGTTTTGCCAATCATGTTCGTTAAGTATCTGAGTGATTCTTATGAAGATGCCCTCGATGAACTGAAGAAAGAATATACCGGAATTCGTCTGGAACGGCAGAAGCGCTACTTGCCTTTCACTATCGCGGAGGAATGTTCGTTTCAGTCTTTGTACGACCAAAGATTTTCGGATAAAATCGGTCAGTTAATCAATGCCGCCATGCGCAAAATTGAGGCAGATAACAATCAGCAGTTGGCAGGCGTTTTGAATACCGTAGATTACAATAGTGAAAATGCGCTTGGAACGCTGGATCATAAAAAAGCAATTCTTCGTGATTTGCTGGAGGACTTTGAATCGCTGAGCCTGCGGCCTTCTGAAATCGAAGTGAAAGCAGGCCAGGTGCCGGCAGACGTGATTGGCGATGCTTATGAATACATGATCGGTCAGTTTGCTAGTATGGCGGGTAAGAAAGCAGGGTCCTTCTATACCCCGGCAGCTGTATCGGAAATTATGGCCCGTATTGTAGATGTTCAGCCTGGTGAGCGCGTATATGACCCTACCTGTGGATCTGGTTCGTTGCTGATCAAAGCTGCCAAGAAGCAAAACAGCAAGGAAGTATCTATCTATGGCCAGGAAGTAAACGGCTCTTCTGTTGCAATGGCCAAGATGAATATGTATATCCACGAAATCCGGGATGCAAAAATTGCCTGGGGTGATACTCTGGCAAATCCGCTTTTCCTGGATTCAGATGGTAACCTGCTGCTCTTTGATGCCATTGTTGCCAATATGCCTTTTTCTAAGGATAAATGGGCGTCTGGGTTTAATCCTGGCGGCGAGTCCAGCGGCAAAGGCAAAAAGGAGTTCAAAATGGAAGCCTCACTGGATAAATTCCATCGCTTTGATTGGGGCGTTCCGCCTGCGAGCAAGGGCGATTGGGCGTTCTTGCTCCACATGATTGCAAGCCTTTCGGTGAATGGAAGAATTGCTGCTGTTGCTCCCCACGGTGTATTGTTCCGCGGTGCTGCGGAAGGTCGTATCCGCCAGAAAGTGATTGAAGAGAATCTGCTGGATGCCGTCATTGGTCTGCCTGAAAACCTGTTCTACGGTACACCTATTCCGGCTTGCATTCTAGTGTTTAAGAAGAATCGTCCCAACACGGATGTGCTCTTTATCGATGCTAGTAAAAAGGATGAAGACGGTAATCCTCGTTATATCAAGGCAAGTAATCAAAACGAGTTGGGACAAACGCATATTGACGCAATTATCCAGGCATATCAGGATCGCACAGAAAAGGATAGATTTGCCCATGTGGCAACGCTGGATGAGATTAGGGAGAATGAGTATAACCTGAACATTCCCCGTTATGTGGATGCCTTTGAAGAAGAAGAACCGATTGATATTCAGCAGGTGCAGTCCAATATTGCTCGACTAAAAGCTGAGATTACAGAGGCTGAGAAACAAATGGACGCATATCTGAAAGAATTGGGCCTTTGATATGTCTTTGTATGTGAAGTGGAGGCCTAACAATGGTTAATACAGAAAGAATTCCCAACGGTTACCATATCACAGAGGCGGGGATTTTGCCTACTGAGTGGCAGGTGAAAAAATTAAACGAGGTTGTGACTGAGCTGACAGAACGTGCTGGCCAAGATATGTATGAGACAGTCAGTATTTCTGCTGGAATTGGTTTTGTCAATCAAGCAGAAAAGTTTGGTAAAGAGTTGTCCGGAAAGCAGTATGAAAAGTACATTGTGCTGCATAAGGGGGATTTTTCTTATAACAAAGGCAATTCTAAAACATCTCCCCAAGGTTGTATTTACCGTTTGAATGATCGGGAGTCCGCCGCAGTCCCCAATGTGTTTGAGAGCTTTAGAATTAAAGAACAGGATGCAGATTACTATGAGCAGTTGTTTTTGAGCGGATTCCTGAACAGACAACTCTATTCTAGGATCAATCGTGGTGTGCGAGATGATGGACTATTGAATCTAACAGGAAAAGATTTTTATAGTTGCATGGTTCCAGTACCTCCGATAGATGAGCAAAAACAGATTGCCAAAATTCTCGCACAGTGTGATAAGGTCATTGAACTGAAACAGCAGCTCATTGCGGAAGAAGAGAAGAAAAATCAGTGGTTGTTAGAATTTGTTTATAAACTTTCAGGAGTACAACATACGAAAATACCTCTGAAAAATTGCGGAAAGTGGTTTAGTGGGGGAACGCCTGACAAACGCAACAATGATTATTGGGATCATGGTACCATTAAGTGGGTTTCGTCGCAAGAAGTGAAAGAAACGCATATACAGGACACAACCTATAAAATTACACATAAAGCGATAGCGGAATATACGACAGCAATTGCTCCCGCATATTCACTGCTTTTAGTTACGAGAAGTGGTATTTTAAAACACAGTATTCCAGTTGCATATATTAGCGAGGATATGGCAATTAACCAGGATATTAAAGCATTGATTCCAAAAGAAGGAATTGATTACTACTATCTACTCTCGTACCTGAAGTATAAAGAAAAAGAACTGGTTTCTGCGTATGTTAAAACTGGTACCACAGTAGAAAGTATTATTATGAACTTGTTTTTGAAACTTGAAGTTCCTTTCCCATCCTATGAAGAGCAAATAAGAATTTCTAATGTTATTCGCTGTAATGATAAGAAACTACAAGCATTAGCGGAGGAAGTGGAGTGCTGGAAAGAAAAGAAAAAAGCTCTTATGCAAGTTCTGTTGACAGGAACTGTGAGGGTTAAAACCTAATGAAGAGTAAAGATAAAAAGAATGAAGTTCCTACGAACTTTCCTGATATCGAGACTGTAGAAGGGCTGAAATTGTATTTAGACGATATGGCAAGTCGATTAAAAAATAGCCCGTATTTGTATCATTACACAACAGTTTCCAATGTGATTAAGATGATACAAGGGAAAACCTGGCATCTTGGAAACGCAGCTGGAATGAACGATAATCTGGAATATAAAAATGGCGATCCTCGTCGTTGGCGCAACCTTTTCTTCAGTTGCTTTATGTGCGAAGATAAAGAAAGCATTGGGATGTGGAGTATGTATGCACAGCCATGGGAAAAAGGAGTAAAAGTTGCACTTCCAAGAACGGTAGTTCGTAAATGGATTAAAGACACAAAAGAAATTCTGGAAATTTCAATGACAAGTTATCAGCCCACAGGGCGGGCGATTGCTATTGAAGAAAGTGGAGCCTCTTTGAAATTATCGTCGGTTGCCTATTGTAATGCAGATAGCCTACAGGAAACAAAAGCCAATGAAAAGGTAATGTGGAGTACCGCAACAAATACCAATATTAAAAATGCTGTGCGAATTCCCGAATTGACCGGGTACATAAAAGATATGGCCTGGTCTTATGAGAAAGAAATTCGTATTAAAGCAGAATTCGAGAATATTAGAAATATAAAGCGCGTAGCAATTCCGCTGACCGATGAAGTTATTGATGCAATGACCATTACGGCCAGCCCTCTGTTTGAAGGTGATCTGCATGCAGAATTGGAGCGAGAAATTGCTCGACAAGTAAAAACAGACGCAAGTATTTTTACCCATCGACTGAATATCAAGACGATCTGCCAAGGATGTGAATATAAATTGGCATAATCAATGGTGGGTAGCAGATAAGTGAGGGAAGAAACATGCCTGACCACACAATTTTTAATGAACGTCCTGAATCTCAGGACCGTGCGTTAAAAGTAATTGAAAAGCTAGGATATACGATTGTTCCCCGGAGTGAAGCAGAGAAAAAACGTGGCTCTCGTCGTGCTGTGCTGTTTACGGAAGAACTACAGTCTTTTCTGTGCCACCAGACATATCAGTTTGGCACGGAAGACAGATTCTTTTCAGGAGGCTCCATTGCTAAGGCGATGCAGACTGTAGATCAGTTCAGTGCTGCCGGACTATATGCTGAAAATAAGGCGATCTATGAGCTTCTCTGTGCCGGCAAAAGCATGGAAGAGGATCTGCCTGACGGAACCCGTCAGTCCTTTGATTTGAGTTTCATTGACTTTGAACACCCGGAAAATAATACATTCCAAGTGACGGATGAGTTTGAAGTAGAACGTTCTAATGGTAAATTCGCTCGTCCGGATATCGTAGTACTGGTCAATGGCATCCCTCTGGTGGTCATCGAATGTAAAAAATCAAGTGTTGATGTAATGGAAGGTGTCAACCAGAACATCCGTAACTGGGGTGAAGAGTATATTCCGCATCTATTCCGTTACACACAATTGGTTCTAGCGGTTAATCCGGATAAGGTGCTTTACGGCACTTGTGGAACGCCTGCAAAATACTTTGTGTCCTGGCACGAGGACGATAAAGAATGGCTGAACGACTGGTGCCGGAAATGCTCTCCGGATGGTCATATCAAGGAACAGGATCGAGCATTGGTTTCGCTGTTGCACCCGGAGCGACTGTTGGATCTAATCCGCAACTTCATCATTTACGATAACAATGTAAAGAAAATTTGCCGGTATAAACAGTACTTTGCAGTAAAAAAATGCATGAATCGTATTTTGCTGAAAGACGGCGCAAATACCAGAAGTGGAGTGGTTTGGCACACACAAGGTAGCGGAAAAACTCTCACTATGATTATGCTGACCAAAATGATTCTGCGTGAGAGCATGCAGCCGAATAGCATGATCAAACAGCCGCGTTTTGTGATGGTAACTGACCGTATCAATTTGGACAAACAGATCAGGGATAACTTTATTCACACTCAGATGAGTCCTCACCGTGCCAAGACCGGCAAAGGTTTGATTGAATTGCTGAAAGAGGAGAGTAATACGGTCATTACTGCACTGGTCAATAAATTTGAAGCTGCAGTAAAACAGGAATACTGTAATGACAGCGAAAATATTTTTGTTTTTATTGATGAAGGGCATCGAACACAATATGGCAAGCTGAATATCTACATGAACCGAGTTCTGCCTAACGCCGTGAAGATTGCATTCACAGGTACTCCCCTGATGCAGAAAAAGCCGAAAGAAAATAAACGTGATATTATTCCGGCAAGAGATACCTATGAAAAGTTTGGTCCTGAAATCGACAGATACACACTTCAAGATGCCATTGACGATAAAGTAACGGTTCCTATTGTTTATGAAGGCCGCGTGATCCCCCAAAAAGTTACCAGTGAGCAGATTAACTCCCATCTGAAGTATATTACGGTAGGCCTTACGGAAGAAGCTAAGAAGGATCTGGAGATTAAGTATAGCCGATTTGTTGCTCTTGCTCAGACAGAAGCGCGCCTCAATATGATAGCATTTGACCTGCATGAACATTTTATCAATTATGTTAAGCCAAAGGGATTCAAAGCTATGCTTACTTGTGCTTCACGTGCAGAAGCAGTGCAGATTTTTTATAAATTAAGAGATCTCGGCGGAGTTACTCCGGCTGTGGTTATTACTCCTAACTCCGGTAGAGAGGGTGATGATGAAAACAACACTCCCCAGACCGAAAAAATTATAGGAGAGTTCTTCCGGAAAGAGGTTGATCCCCTTTTCAAAAATAACTATGATGCCTATGAAGACTCTGTAACGGGGAGGTTTATTGATCCGGAAGGCGATGTTGATCTACTGATCGTAAAAGATAAGTTGCTCACTGGTTTTGACGCACCAATTGCCGCTGTGCTGTATGTGGATAAAAAGCTGAAGGATCATACCCTCTTGCAGGCTATTGCCCGCGTGAACAGAGTATATCCAGACAAAGATTTTGGCTTGGTCGTCGATTATATGGGAATCTTTAAGAAACTGAATTCTGCTTTGGATTTGTATAGTGACGAGCAATCCGGAATGAATCTATTTAATCGTTCAGAAATTCAGTCGGCAATATCTTCGGTTTCAGAGGAAAAGCAAAAGTTGGAGAAAGTTCATCAGGAACTTTGGAAAATATTTAAGGGGATCGATCCCAGCGAGTCCAGTGCAAATGTATGGCAGGAACGTCTTAGAGAGCATGATATACGCAAAAATTTCTATGAAAAGCTGTCTGCCTTTGCGAAGATGGTGGATTTTATGTATTCCAGCTACGAATTATTTGAAGCTGTTGGATTTGATCAGGCAGAAGTTTATCGTAAAGACTATCTGTTTTTCAAAAAACTAAAGGATAGTGTATCTCTTCGCTTCAATGATCGTGTGGACTTTTCTCGATATGAGGATGGCATTCGTCAGCTGCTGAATACCTATGTGAACGCAGAAGACGCAAAAATTCTGATTGAACCGCTGGATATTACAAACAAGGAAAAGATGGAGGAACAGCTTGCTCGACTAGGGTCTAGTGAAGCTAAAGCAGAAGCTATTCAAACACGTCAGGTTGAAGTGCTCGAAAGTCAGCGGTATGTAGATCCGATTCGTTATATGACTTTCATGGAAAGAATAAAAAAGACCCTTTCGGACTATATGCAGGAGCGTGACAGTGAAAAGTACCTTTCTTCCATGGAGAAAATGGCAGAGGACTATCGAGCTGGCCGGAGTTCAGTTAAATATCCAGAGAATATTGTGGATGATAGCGATGCAAAGTCTTTCTATGGTGCTGTTTGTGCAGGTATTAAAAAGTCAACTGGTGTTGCTGACGTAGAAATTACTGATGCGATGGGCGAATTGGCCTTAAACATCAAAGACGTTATTGTGAAACACACAAAGCGTGACTGGAGAGACAATGTCATTGTACACAGGGACATCAAAAAGGCGCTCGATGATTTGCTGTTTGACTATATGGAAGATAATCAACTTGATTGGAGTTTGGATACAATCGATATCATTATTGATGAAATTATGATGGTGGCAAAGAAGGGCTATTGATATGGAGAAAGTCAGCATTATGTTGCCAACATCCCAAAAAACGGTTGAGGTCAATCTTGATAGAAAGACGATGAAAACATGTCGCCTAAAGGTCTATCCGACACAGGAAATTGTGTTATCAATACCACAGACAGTACCGATAGAATGGGCTGAAGAATTTTTGACAGACAAAAGCAGCTGGATTGAGTCAAAGTTAGAGTCCTTTCAGAGAACAAGTGGATATGCAGCGACAGATGAGATTCGAAATGGCTTCTCAATTAAAATGCTTGGCGAAGACATGCTGTTTGTTTTAACGGAGTGTGATAAGGAACAAGTGTATTCTGAAGGCAAGCGTATCTATATTTGCTGTCATGACCCAGATGATCAAGAAAAAGTCTGGAATTTATTCGAAAGCTGGTGGCGCAAACAAGCAAAAGCGATTCTACAGAAACGAGCAGAGCATTGGTATCCGATTATCGAAAAATATGGAGTTGCAATGCCGAAAGTTGCAGTTCGTAAGATGAAAACCTTGTGGGGCAGCTGCAGCGTAAATCGAGGAGCTATAACTTTAAATTTTTACTTGATTAAAGCTCGGATGCCTTACATTGATTATGTTATTTTGCATGAGCTGACCCATTTTTTATATCCAAATCACAGCAAACAGTTTTATATGTTCCTGTCTAACTACATGCCTGATTGGAAAGAACGAAAGTGTATTTTGGATCAGGAAGTGGTACACGGCCTGTGAGGTTGGATGTGAATCAAAAAATGTTTATTATTTCGGTCTGGAGCGAGAAGTATGGAACTTGATGAAGCGTTGAAAGCGTCAAAAATGCCGATGATAGTTGTGCATTTCGATGATAACTTTGAGACCACACATACCGAAGAATATAACATGGAAAATTTTGAGTTAGCAGAGTGGCAGATTGAGAGTTTGGCTAGAATGCTATTACCTTCAATTCGTGAGTATTATAGAAATCCCGAGTATACCGACGCGGTTAATGAGCGGATGAAGCAACAAAATGAAGAATTGATAGATGTTTGAGGTCAATGGTGTAGAATATGTAAGGTAAGCCTGGTGATCAATAGCTACGAGAAATCATAGGCAACCATGGCGATGCCTTCTGATAATGAAATGCTAATGCTTCAATTGGAGATTACAAAAGATGCTCATTAAACTTCTACCGAGGGCGAATGATTATGAACATTGAGACTGATTTGGTCAAGAAAAAAGAATTTTCCACATCAATTAACTCCGGCATTCAAAAGCATTCTCAAGAGTATAAGGTCCTCGCAATTCTGCGGTATCTTTATCCTCAAAAATTTTCGACTATGATTAATGGGGAAGCTCCAGATCTTCAAGATAATGAGAATGGCGTAGGTATTGAAGTCGTTTCTGCTGCACAAGAAAATGATATGAGAGCTTCTCGAGCTTTTTCTGAATTACACCAAACAAAAGGTGGGGATAATGAAAAAAGTGAGGAGCGGATCAGGGCAAGTGGCTACAAATTTGTACCAGTACAAGGAAAGAAAGTCGGAATCAGCACAACAGGAACTTCAGACAGCGAAAAAGTGCTTGTCCAGAAAATTGTGCTGAAAAAGGTGGGGAAAATTCAGCAGTATAAAAAGAATTTCCGAAAAGTTGGGCTAGCGATACTCTTTTCCGAAACCCCAACTTCTTACGCAGAGGACCATTGTCTGGAATGGGTTACTGAAGTACTAAACAACTTCCAAGATTCATTTGATTTTGTATATGTATTATCCCATCGTTTTTGTATCTATTACGAAATTCAAAAAAATGTTTCAGAAAAACGGTGCTTCACAGAAAACGTATATAAATCTCTTTCTACTATAGCGAGGATGACAGCGGAAGGACAATTGTCTTTAACGGATCCGGAATGGCTGTAGAACTGTGACCTTCTGTTTGTTTGAGTTCCTGGCGGGGAATCGGCATATTTTGTATGCATATCTGTGGCAACACCATGGCAACAAAAAATCAGATAGCCTCTACTATCTAAATAATGAAAAGAATACCAATACTCTGAACTAAATCCTATAAGCAAATCTGTTTAGAAAACTTCTGACAGGAGCGAGTTCGAATAGTCGGAGCTAAGCCGCAAAGCCCGTAAACACTAGGGTTTGGCGGCTTTTTCTCTTTCTCATTGCATTACGATTGCATTTTTCTATTCAACCTCTCTGTGATAGATTGCGGTGTGCTGATTGCTAGTGTAATCTGCAATGCTGTGTGAAGCGGGTGTGTATGTCAGCACGCCCGTTAATTTATTGGCAACTTCAAGATTGCTGTTCGGGTACAAATGTCCGTATGTTCCTAAAGTGGTCTGTATCTTCTCATGCCCTAGACGCTCTTTAATCAAAAGCGGGTTTTCTCCCATGCTGATTAAGAGGGAAGCGTGGGAATGTCGTAACGCATGGATTTTGATACGGTGTACGCCTGCAAGCCCGGCAAGTTTCTCTAAGGCTCTTGGAAGCGTGTGCTTACTGGCCGGAATACTGTTGTAGCTCAACACCAGATTGCAGCCTTTCAGTACCTTTTGCTGAACCTCACGCCACGCCTGCAACTCTCTTATGGTGTCCGTGTCGATATAGATTGTGCGGACGCTTGCCTGCGTCTTTGGCTCAACAAACTTGTAATCGTCCATTGATTTATAGTACAGGGTTTTTGTAATGCTTAAAAGCCCCGTTTCAAAATCAATGTCAGACCATTGCAGGGCGGCGGCTTCGCCTATCCTCATGCCCGTCATAAACAGCAGCCAAAAGGAAATGAAAAGGTAGTGTTCGTAATAATCGCCTTTGTAGAGCAGGGAAATCACTTTCTGAAATTCCTCCAACGTCCAGAAGTCAACCTTTGTCTTTTTGCTCTTGATGTTCCCTATCATGCGTGACGGGTTTTTCTTTGCAATCCCTAAAACGATAGCCCGGTCAAATGCGATAGAGAGCATACCCTGTACGATACGGATATAGTTAGGGCTGAACTCCTTTGCAAGTTCCAGTTGCCAGTTCTGCACATTGATAGGCTCTATCTCGTCCGTTGCCATTTTGTAGAAATATGCGAAATGCTTCTGAATGGTGGAACGGCGGTTTAGGTAGGTGCTTTCCTTTACCTGTGTCTTGTACCACGGCAGGTAGGTTTCTTCAATGAACGTCTGAAAAGAAATCGTTTCCTTTTTGGCGGTCAGTTCTTCGGTGGAAGTAAGGACAAGTTTTGAATATTCTTCCCGTGCTTCCTTTTTTGTCTTAAAGCCGCTTCGGTATTTCTGGATTTGTTTACCTGTTATCGGATTGTAGCCTAAGTTTGCTCTAAAATAATAAGTTCCGTTATCTGCTTTCTTGATTGGGTCTTTCGCCATAATATCACTCCTTACATTGGTGTGCAAGAAGTACATTCAGCCTGCCCGTCTTGAAATCTGATACCCAACAATTCCTCCACGGCTTCCCTCGGTACACGGTCTAATTTCCGGGACTGGTAGTATGTATGTCCTTTGGAAATCATAAGTTTCTTCGCTTCCCTTATAATGTCAGCCGCAAAAGAAGTACCATAACCCAGAGCAATTAAATCTTTTTTGGTTACGGTTATCATAGCCCTCCTTTCCTAGACCAGATAATGAAACCTCAATATCTTGTCTACCATGATAACAGATTTTTGGCAAAAATGCTCGTTAAATTTTATTATTTTTCAAAAAAGTTGAGTAAAATGGGCGAAACGGACGGCTTGGCAGCTCCACGGGACTTGCACCCCTCTCATTCCTATGAGTAGCCGTGTCATACGGGTGTATCATTATGCCAATGTGCGGGTCATGGCGGCGGCAGTTTCCACTTTGCCGCCTGCGGTTCACTGATAGTATCGCTCGCCCCTTGCCGGGGGTCTTGGCGTATCAGCCCGTAGGCTCGCCGCACATTGAACGTGTCCGTTTGCCCTATGCTGCGCCTTGCGCTTTCTTTGTCAAAGTTCCGGGGGCTTGTCAGCCCGCAAAGACACACCATGCAGATGTGCTTTTGCGGAATGGCAAGAAGCGGCAGGCGGTCAGCCCGCCCGTGCTTTCATGCTTTCAGTGGGAAAGGGGGGGCGGTTACGCTACCTTAAAGGTCGGGATTTTTGCTATCAGCTTGGTTTCCAGTCGGCGGCGTAATTCTTCGTCAATGTAGACAACGGGCTTTCCCTGCTCGTCATACATGGTTCTGGTTGACAGTGCGGAGATAAAGCCTGCAAAGTGTTCCAGTACCACGTTGATAGCGTCCACGTTGCCGGAAACAGCCGACACAATGACGGGATAGGGCAGCAAGCCGCCCGGCGTTTTTTTCCTGCTCTTATTCATCAGCAAAGCCCTCCATGATTTTTTTCAGTTTCCGCAGGGCGTTTTTCCTGCGGTGTGCTACAGTCCTGCGGATAAGGTTCAAACGCCCCGCTATCTCCTTGTCGGTCATATCCGCAAAATAAGATAACAGGATAATTTCAAGCCTGTCCTGTGGCAAGGCTTTCAGTGCTTCGGCCAACAGTTCATCAGCAACGGCAATCTCAAAGCCCATAATCTCAAAAAGGTATGTATCTTGGAAATATTTATCCCACATGGCGAACCGTTCTACGGTGTGCGGCGGCAGTTCGCAAAATAAAACTTCACGCTCCCCCTGTTGGTTCAGCTCCCTGTGGTAGTCGTTCTTTTCATTCTTCAATATCTGCTTGCAGAAATATTCAAATGTTTGCTGCTTGTGTTCGTCCTGTGAATGGGGCTTCATGTTTCCACCTCCCTCTTGCCCTTGCCAGAGCCGGGAATTTTTACCCCTCTATTACTAACTACGGGAAAAATGAAAATTTTGGCAATGTTTTTGAAAAAAACTTTAAAAAATTTTTTCAAGGCATAAAAAAGCCCGGCTGTGGTCTGTGTTCAGTCGGGTGTGCATTGGGTTCTTTTTTCGTTGGTGTTCTGCGTGTTCTTCCGCCGTGGCGGTCGGCGTATTGGGCGGGAAAAATCTTTCTGTGGCTTGTCCCTTTCCAGTAAAAAATGTTACAGTTGCAATATCACGTTTCTATTAGGGCTTGTTTGAAAAATAAATATTGCACAAACCAAATAAAAGTGCGAAAATAGAGCCATGAAGCGATAT
>NZ_QZEG01000032.1:0-33622 GCF_009917605.1 Anaerotruncus sp. 1XD42-93
TTGTGTCGTCGCTCACGAGACAGCTTAGTTATAATATCACGTTCCCCTTTCTTTGTCAACACCTTTTTTCATTTTTTTTAAAGTTTTTTGGTTTTTTCTTCTTTTTCCCCTTCCAGATTCTTCACATCCCCCTAAAACCGGCCTTTTGCGCCGACTTTCGAGCCAGACAGACAGAAAAAGAAAAGGGTGGGAACCCGCGCCGGAATCCCACCCCATATTTAATTTACAGCTTCTGCACACAGATACAGTATTGATATGGCTGAAGCTTCCAGTCAGAGAACCAGATGTCCTTTCCGGTGATCCGGTCGACAAACGTCCCGCTCATTGCATTGAGAGAAATCGCCTGCCAGGCCCCGGAGAAGTTAAACAGGCAGACCATCCGCTCGGACTCGGTAGTGCGCACCAGCGCGAGTACCGAACAGTTATGGGTATCCCAAGTGGAAACCCACGCCTGCGGAGAGAAACATTCCTCCTCTGCCCGCAGCCGTTCAAGCTGCCGCAGTCCGTCCCAAATCTGCTGCTGAACACTTCCCTCCTGGGTACGCAGTGCAGCATTCTCCCAGGAGAACGGGGTCCTATGCAGATTGCGGCTGTCCTCCCGCAGGACCGGATCGTTGTGATAAGCATAACCGTTGAGCTGGCCGATCTCATCCCCGCTCGAAAGCATGGGGAACCCGGCCATGCACATCATGGCAGCATGCATCATCAGGTCGCGCTGGATGCCCATTGACACCTGCCAGCCGTCCTGTTCATAAAGGCCCTTTTCGATGCCGCAGAGGCTTGCTGTTGTGCCGCAGGTACGCGCATCCTGGGTAACAGGATTATAGTTATACCGTTCCCCGCGGGCGTAAGTGCCTGGGAAGCTGCCTTCGAAAAAGCGGTAGAGATATTTTTTGTGCTCCAGCGGATCCATCCCGATGCTTTTCCCGAATTCCTCATTCAGTCCCCAGCCAATATCGTCGTGGCAGCGCAGATAATTGACAAAGCAGCAATGGGACGGCAGGCTGTGCAGGTCATCCAGCTGACGCTTGAGCTGCCGGACGTCCGAAGAAGCCAGTGCACTCCATTGGGTCGCCATGGTGGAAGAATTGTATAGTAGATGGCACTCCGGCTTTTCCAGCGTTCCAAAATAAGGCGCCAGCTCCCAGGGCGCCATTACGACCTCGCCTTTGAGGATCACGCCCGGACAGACCGTTTCAATAATCAGACGGATCATCCGCATAATGGTATGCACTTTCGGCAGGTTGCGGCAGGTGGTCCCGATCTCCTTCCAAAGGTAAGGGACCGCGTCGATCCGCAGCACCTCCACGCCCAGGTTGGCCAGAAGCAGCATACTCCCGACCATCTCATTGAATACCACCGGATTGCGGTAGTTGAGGTCCCACTGGTAATGGTGGAACGAAGAGCAGACATATTTATGCATCTGTTCCTGATAGATGAAGCTGCCCGGAGCGGTTTCGGGGAACACGTCCGGGATGGTCTGTTCCATCTGCCTTGGGATGTCAGGGGTATCGAAGCAGATGTACCGGTCGATATACTCCTGTTCACCCGCCTTGGCACGCATCGCCCATTCATGGGTGTCCGCCGTATGGTTGATGACAAAATCCAGACAGAGGCTCATCCCCCGGCGGCGCATGGCGGCGGTCAGATGGCTGAGGTCCTCGTTGGTGCCGAGCGGCGGGTCCACCTGATTGAAGTCCTCCACCGCATAACCGCCGTCATTATCGGGATGGGGCATCTTGAGCAGCGGCATCAGATGCAGATAGGTAATCCCCTGCTCGGAGAGGTAATCCAATTTCTGTTCCAAATGTTTGAGGTCTCCGGCGAACAGGTTGGTGTACATGGTGACGCCCAGCATCTTCCCTGACCGGAACCACTCCGGATTTTCCTCCCGCTGGCTGTCCAGCCGCTTCAGTCCCTGACCGCGCTGGTGGTAAGCCTCGCGCATCCGCGCTTCCAGCGCCTCCAGCCGCTCACGGTTGTTATATAGCTCCATATAGAGCCATTCCAGTTCATCCCGCCTTTCAGAAAGGCGGCGTTCAAAAGCATTCATCTTGTCTCCTCCTTCTTTAGAGCCTGCCTCGCGTTTCAAAAAGGCGCGCGAAGCATTCACGCCTCTTCCATCAGACGCCGCACCGCATCCAGTTCCGGCATACTGCGGATCGCACCCTTTTTCGCGGTAATCAAGCTCGCGGCAGCATTGGCGAACCGGAGCATTCCGGTCAGCCGCTCTTCATTGAGCTGCTCCAGCCCATACTCCAGCACAAAATGCAGGCAGCAGCCGCAGAAGGTATCACCCGCACCGGTGGTATCCACAGCCTTGATCTGCAAATAGGTGGGCTGGCTGACCATCAGTTCTTTCCAGAATGCAATACTGCCCTGCTTTCCGCGCGTGACCAGCAGCAGCTGAATGTTGGGGAACTGTTCCCGCAGCTGCGCGGCGCCCTCTCCGATCTCCTTACACCCGGTGAGGAATTCCAGTTCCTCCTCGGCGATCTTGAGCAGGCCACAGACCGAACATCCCCAGAGCATCTGCTCTTTGGCGGTGTCCAGGCTTTTCCAGAGGGAAGCACGCAGGTTGGGGTCAAAGCTGACCAATGCGCCGCCTGCGCGTGCTGCCTCTACTGCGGCGCGTGTGGCCGAACGGCTCGGCTCACGGGTCAGCGACAGGGAGCCAAAGTGGAAAATGCGGGTCTGTCCAAGCATTTCGAGCGGCAGCTCCTCGGGGCACAGCAGCTCGTCTGCGCCCGGGTCCCGGTAAAAGCTGAATTCCCGGTCCCCGTCGGGGGCATTCTGCACAAAGGCAAGGGTGGTATTGGCAGAAGCATCCAGCACCAGGCCCGCGCTGTCGATCCCGACTTCTTCAATGGTGGCTTTCAGCAGACGGCCGAAGATATCCTCCCCCACCTTCCCGACAAAAGCGGTGTGCCGCCCTAGCCGGGTAAGCATCGAAAGTACATTGCAGGGCGCCCCCCCGGGATTGGCTTCAAACAGTCCATTTCCCTGTTCACTGCTCCCATTTGCAGTAAAATCAATCAGCAGTTCGCCCAAGGCAACGACATCATACATAAAAAGCCCTTCTTTCTTTTGTAAATATTATGGAAAGGTTCCGGGAAATAAAACCTGTTTTTGGGTGCAAAAGAGTGGAAACGTTATTTTTTTATGGTATAATGTCATAAAATTACCATCTCGTCCCACAAATATGATATACTATCCGCAGAGTGGAGCACATATCCGGGTATGTGTCTGTTATAAGCGTATAGTTGGAAACCTGTATTGCGAAACAAGTCACCCTAGGGCTTGTTTGAAAACAGAGGAATTAACGGATTTTTCGCAGGAATCAAGCGGCTGCAAAGAGAAACGTGCAGGAATATTTTGTATTGATGTATTCCGCGTATTTTTGACGCAGCAGATGCTGTTTCCTATAGAAAAAGGCGGTGGTTTTGATTTTTTCGAACAGCCCCTGATAGTCACGCGGCGCGCCGCGTGGCAGGTGGCCGTTTTTACGGCCACCTGCGAAGGTATGTGGAGTATGATTCCAGCAAACCCCACCGGCGCCGCAAGAAAGGGAGTAACAGGATGAATAACCTTTCCTTCTCACTCTTTCCCAACGAGAATTTCCTGGACCTTCGGCTCTACCAATACGGTTGGGAGCAGTGTGCACCCCTGCATTCTTTCGGCCCCTTTATCCGCAACCACTTTCTGTTTCACTATGTCATCTCCGGACAAGGCGTTCTGGATTCCACCCCCAAAAACGGTGTAACCAACCGCTATTATCTGGAGGAAAATCAGGGCTTTCTGATCTGCCCCGGACAGGTCAATACCTACAGCGCCTCGGAGAAGCATCCGTGGAAATACGTCTGGCTCGAGTTCGACGGGCTGCGGGCATCCGAACATCTTTCCAGCGCAGGGCTGGACATCTCCCAGCCGCTTTACCGCCCCAAAACCCCTGCCATGGGGGAGGCGGTGCGGGACCTCATGCTCTACATCGCCGATCATTCGGAGTCGTCCTCTCTGCATCTGATCGGACATCTGTTCCTGTTTCTGGATGCGTTGATCGAATCCTCTGCCACCCGCCGGGAGTTTGGCGGAGCACAGCTCCGGGATTTTTATATCCAGGAGGCGATCACCTTCATCGAGCAGAACTACCAGCGCGATCTGACAGTGGAGGAGATTGCGGATGTCTGCAAACTCAACCGCAGCTATTTCAGCAAGCTGTTCAAAGAGAACATGGGCTGTCCCCCGCAGGAATTTCTGATCCGGATGCGCTTGACCAAAGCCACCGAGCTGATGAAGACCAGCAGCGCACCAATCGGGGAAATTTCAACCGTATGCGGCTATCCGAACCAGCTGCACTTTTCCCGGGCATTCAAAAAGCGGTACGGCATCTCCCCCAGGGAGTGGCGCACCCAGAACAAACTCCACTCGAGAGGCTGACCGCCCTGCGGTCAGCCTCTTTTCTGTATGTCACTCGGCTTTCAGATGGAGCTGGAACGGCTGATAGTCGTCTTTCAGCATGGGCAGAGGATATCCCGCCTGCATCAGCACATCCCCGGGATAGACCTCTTCCCCGTCATTCACCCGGTAGCAGAAGGACGGATCAAGCCCCTTGATCCGCAGCACCCGGAAAGGCGGGGCAGCGTGCATCGTGCCGGTGACCAGGGAAACCAGGGCCTCCCGCCGGTCCTCTGAGACATGCGCCCACGCGGTGTACGGACCATCCTCAAACGGATCGGTCAGCCGGTAGTAGTCTCCCCGCTGAATCAGATCATAATAGGCCTTATACTTCTCGATCTGCCGGACGATGATCTCCTTTTCCTCAGGAGTGGTCTCGTTCAGATCCATTTCATAGCCGAAGGTGCCTGACATCGCTACGATCCCCCTGGTCTCCATCGAGACACAGCGCCCGGTCTGCCCGTTGGGGACTGCCGAAACATGCGCCCCCATCGTGCTGGCGGGATAGCAGAACGAGGTACCGTACTGGATACGAAGCCGGTCGATTGCATCGGTATTGTCGCTGCACCAGATCTGAGGTGTATAATAGAGCATTCCTGTATCGAACCGGCCGCCGCCTCCGCTGCACCCCTCGATCAACAGGTCGGGATAATCCCGCCGGAACCGCTCGAGCAGTTCATAAACGCCGAGCATATACCGGTGAAAGACCTCCCCCTGCCGGTTGGCGGGAAGCCCTGCCGACCAGACATCAGACAGGCTGCGGTTCATATCCCATTTAATATAAGTGACGTTGGCGCTCGAAAGCACCTCCTTGAGAACCTGATAGATATGGTCGCGCACTTCCTTGCGGGAAAAGTCGAGTACAAGCTGGCTGCGGCCGCGGGTCTGTGCCCGGCCCGGCGCACGCAGCGCCCAGTCGGGATGATCCCGGTAAAGCTGGCTGTCCTCGCTGACCATCTCCGGTTCAATCCACATCCCAAACCGCAGACCCAGATCATTGATCCGGGGAACCAAAGCCTCCAGCCCGCCGGGCAGCTTGTTCTGGTCCACCACCCAGTCGCCCAAACCGCTCAGGTCGCTGTCCCGGTTGGTAAACCAGCCATCGTCCATGACAAACAGCTCCGCCCCAAGCGAGGCCGCCTCCTTGGCAATCGACACGAGCATGTCCGCATCGAAATGGAACTCGGTTGCCTCCCAGTTGTTAATCAGAACCGGGCGGCGTGCACCGTGGTAAGGGTCGCGGATGAGGTGTTCACGGATGGCGCGGTGGAACTGATGGGTCATCCGGGCCAAACCGCAGGTCGAACAGACCAGGGCCGCTTCCGGGGTGGTAAACGACTCACCCGGGTTAAGGGGCCAGCAGAAGTGGTAGGGGTTGATCCCCATGACCAGACGGCTGCTCTCGAACTGGCTGCGTTCGACCGCCGCCTCAAAGTTGCCGCTATAAACCATCGCGGCACCGTAGCACAGCCCGTAGTCCTCATTCGCATCGTGGTCGCAGAGGACGACAAACGGGTTATGCTGATGGCTGGAGGTGCCGCGCACGCTTCCCACACTCTGGACGCCCTGACGCAGAGGGGTGCGGGTAGGGCAGCGTTCGATTACATGCCCACCGTCGAAGGTAATCAGATCGAGGTCAGCGCGCTGGAAATCCAGGCAGAGGGAGGTCGCGCGGCGCAGCCGGACCGGATGACCGCCCCGGTTGGTGATCCGCGCGGCGCGGGTAATCAGGTCGCACTGCTCGAACACGCCGTAGTAGAGTTCGACCCCTACCTGCGCGGCGGTATCCTCCAGAAAGAGCACCAGCGTTTCGGCCTGTTCCTCGTCCCCAAAAAAGGCAGGCAGGCCCTCAAGGCTGTATTTGCCCTTTTTCACCTCAAAACCGGTATACCGCAGGTCCGCGATCCGGCTGCCATCCTCCAGCTCCAGATCAATCGACGGGATACGGAAATCTCCCACACCGCAGGTGGAATACTCCTGTGGGAGCGTGTCCAGCGAGTAGTCGCGGTTGTGCCCGACTTCACTGGGATTGGGGGAGAAGCCGCGGTCGGTATACCGAACCAGATAGGACAGGTCTCCCCCGCCGATGCGCGCGCCATAATAGGCATGGAGCAGCACCCGGTAGCTGTCCGCTTTCATCTGATAGGTGGTGTTACGGGTGTGGAGGGTAAAAAGCCCCTCTTTTTTGTCACAAACGATCATAATGGAATCCCCTCACATAAGCATAAAAATTTGCTGCAATCATTTTAAGCAATTTTAAGATGTGATGCAATAGGTAATTTTATAATTGGACAGCCGCAAAAGCATTTTTTTGATTTCCGGAAGCTGTTTTTTGCATCTGCGGTAAAGGCTTTCCCTTCAAAGCATACCAGCAGGACATCTTCCCGCTGCCCGAAAATAGAATCCTTTTCAAGCGTGCTGACTGTTCGATCCAAGGGGTCTCCACCCTCAGAATCCAAGCCTAGGGAGGAGGCAGCCCGCCATATACGCGCGGCGGGAGCGTCGTACCAGTGCAGTCTTAAAACAACAGCCCCAGCGGGCCGAAACCAGCGCCGGGGCTGTCACGCTTCCGGAATGTGAGACCGGGGATTTTGCACATCCTGCCGGAACCGGCGGAAAACCGGTTCCTATGCCGCGGCAGGGCCGCGAATCAACAGGACTGCAGATCCATCCGACCGCCGAAAGGCCGGGAATTATTTACCGCCGGTCATCGCAACGCCTTCGATGAACTGGCGCTGGAAGAACAGATAGAGAATGACCATCGGGAGCATCGCCAGCAGGCTTCCGGCCATCAGTACCGGGAAGTTGGTGGTGAACTGCCCGCGCAGGGTTGCAAGCCCGGAGGAAAGGGTCATCATCTTCAAGTCAGAGTTGACAACCAGCGGCCACATCAGGTCTCCGTAAGCGAACACCGCGGTAAAGACCGTGAGCGCCGCCACCGACGAAGAGGTGAGCGGGAACATTACCTTGGTGAACGACTGCCACTGGTTGCACCCGTCGAGATAGGCGGCCTCACCGATCTCGTTGGGAATGCCAAGGTATGCCTGCCGCAGGAAGAAGGTACCGAACGCGCTGACCAGGCCGGGGAAGACCAGCGCAAAGATGGAGTTTGCCGCACCCAGCTTGGCTACCATCTGGTACTGCGGGATAATGAAGATCTGGCTGGGCATCATCATCTGCATCAGCACGATGCTGAACAGGAGGTTTTTGCCCTTGAACTGCAGTTTTGCAAACGCATAGCCCGCCATCGAGCTGAACGCCACCGCGCAGACCACACGGAAGAGGATCATCAGTGCGGTATTCCAATAGAGGCTTACGAACGGAAGGCTCTCCATAACCCGGGTGAAGTTCTCAAAGGTGATCTGTGCTGGAAAGATAGTGGGCGGAATCTGCATGCTTTCAGGCACTGTTTTAGAACTGGTAAGAATCATCCAGAGGAACGGGAAGATCATAACGAGCGAGCCAAGGATAAGCGCTGCATAGGTAACGGTGGTAACGATCTTCTTGGACTGTCCCATAGAGCTATTCTTCATCGTTATCCCTCCTTACACTTCGTAGTTGACCCATTTCTTCTGGCCGACAAACTGGATCACAGTGACAATGCCGATCAGGAAGACGGTCCAGATGACGATTGCAGAACCATAGCCGCGGTTGCTCGCCACGAACGACTCACGATAGAACAGGTACATCAGGCTCTGCACGCTGGTGAGCGCGGGGTTAGTGTCCTCAACCATCATGTAGATGAGGTCATAAACCTTCATCGAAGCCATCAGGCGCATGATGAGCACCACGAAGAGGGTGGGGGAAACCATCGGCAGGGTGATGTGGAAGAACTGGGTGATCTTGCCGGCGCCGTCGATCTCCGCCGCCTCATAGTAGGATTTGGAGATGTTCTGCAAACCGGAGAGCAGCAGAACCGCGTCATAGCCGATCGCGCTCCAGACCGCAACGACCGCACAGGCGATCATGACAACCTTGGAATCGGTAACCCAGTTGATGCTGGTTCCCATCATCTGGTTGAGGATACCGTAATCGCTGTTGAAGATCCAGCGCCAGACCATGGTAATCGCGGCAGGGGCACAGACCATCGGCAGGAAGAAGACCGACCGGAAGAAGCCCTTGCCCTTAACCTTGGCATTAAGTAGGATCGCCACCAGCAGGGCGAGGAAGATGCCAACCGGAACGGTCAGGATACAAAAGTATACGGTATTCCAGGTTGCTTTCCAGAACTCTGGGCTTTTGAACATGGTAACATAGTTGTCGATACCGAGGAACCGGTAATGGCCGAAGCCCAGATGCTCGCAGAAGCTGGCATACAGCGTCTGGATAAACGGCCAGACGTTCAATACGACCAGTCCGATGATGGTAGGGGCTACCATGAGCCAGCCCCAGTTCTGCTCCCGCTTTGCGGCGGCGGACAGCTTGACTGTCCCGGATTTTGGATTACTCAAAAGAATGCCCTCCCCTCATTTTCAGGACACCGCACTCGCGTTGTCCACCATCTGCTGCATATTTGCCAAGCCCGTGTCGATATCCACCTGTCCGCTGTAAATCTTAATCAGCTCGTCACTGACAAGACTCTTCCATTTCGGCCGGGAAGCATTGTTGACCGACTGGACGCAATACTCGAACTGGTCAACCACAATTCCGAGGTTCAGGTCATAGTCAAACTGGTCAAACGCGCTGATCCAGGTTTCCTCCAGACCATCATAAGCGGGTACCGCCGCACCTGAAAGCCCCTGAATCCGCTGTCCTTCCTCGCTGCCGAAGAATTTGAGAACATCCTTAACAAGCTCAAGGTTTTTACCGCGTGCAGCGGTCGAATAGCACAGGCCGTTCGAAATGGTGGCACGTCCATCACCGCTAACGGGGTCTGGACATTTCGGAAGAACCGCCACGTCCCATTTGCCGACCATGTTGGGATAGTCCAGCATCTCCTGGCGCAGGTTCCAGTTTCCCTCAAGGAACATCGAGCCTGCTTCAGAGAAGAATGCGACACCAGGTGCAGTTTGGGCAAAATAGCCCTGATCTGGACACCAGTCGTTGCTCTGCAGGCCGATATAGAACTCCATAGCCTTCTGGGTAGCCGGGTGGGTGAAGCCCGCTTGGGTTTTATCCTCGTTGAGAATATAGCCGCCTGCCTGATAAACGAAATTCCAGTAGCCGAGCTGGTCGTCCGCATAGGCCAGATAGCCGTATTTTCCGGTTGTGTCATAAATTTTCTGAGAAGCGCTGGTCAGGTCATCCCAGGTCCAGCTCTCATCAGGATAGGATACGCCCGCCGCGTCGAACATCTCCTTGTTATAAACAAGACAGATATTATCCTTGTCCTTCGGCACGCCATAAATCCGCCCGTCGCTGCCCATCGCGTTGCTCAGGGAGATTTCGGAATAATGGTCACTGTAGAAATTGGGGTCTACATCGTCATACAGGTCGGTCACATCCGCCAGCATCCCGAAATCGGAATAATACAGGATCTGGTTGGTGTGCATCCAGAAGATGTCCGGCATGGTGTTGCTTTCGGCGGCTGCCTCCAGCTTGGTCCAGTACTCGTTCCAGCTGGTCACCTGCACTTCGATGACCACATCCGGATTCTGGGCGGTATAGGCGTCACAGATCGCCTGCATACCATCGCGCTGTGCGACGTCCCATATCTGGAAGGTCAGGTGTGTTTTTCCATCTGCCGCACTGCACCCGGCCAGGGACATCAGAAGCAGTGTTACAGCCAGAACGATTGCTGCTATGCGGGGAATCTTTTTCATAACTCCACTCCTCTACGAATTTCTTTGTTTTTTGGCTAGACTATCCCCATAGCGCCATTACTAAAATTTTAAACCCGCTCGCCTGTTCTGTAAATGGACAGGGATTTGAAAAATATACCTATATGTTGCGCAAGACGTTTTAAGTGCAGATTGCCGTAACATATAGGTATATTTTCAATAATTTCGTTTATAAATACGATAAAAGAAAGTATGTTTTGGGTAAAATGCCCTACAAAGAAGACGATATTTACCCATTTAAATACAAGTTATTCCAGAATGTGAAACAAAATATAGATTTATGTGCTATGCACAGATTCCCTACCAAAGCGGCTGCCGCTCTTCTAGACGGAACCCCGTACGTTGGCGTCTAGGCGCACTTTCCAGATACTCGCTGGGGGACATACCGGTCTCCCTCCGGAACGCCTTGGCAAAATAGTTTGCATTGGCAAACCCGGACGCCTCTGCCACATACGCGATCGACACATCTTCCGCCCGCAGCAACAGTTTAGCATATTCGATCCGAACCCTGGTGATGTATTTTCCTGGGGAGATCCCTGTCTTTTTCACAAAGCTGCGGCTGAGATGCGCTTTTGACACCTCGAGCCGTTCGGCCAGCTCATCCAATCCTTCCAAAAATGGGAATTCCTCCTGGATAATCGCAATCGCGGATTCCACCAGCGGCGAAAGGGGAGGCGATGCATCATCCCGCTGCACCCTTGCACCACAGAGCTGCATCAGCAGAGAGTATGCATAGGACGAAGCGAGCTCGCCGCTCACCGGGGGATTCTCCTCCTCGAGTACAGAAAGCGCCATGACTGTCTCCCGCACTGCAGGCGCGCATCCGGAGAACAGGAAAGTTCCCTCCTCCATCCGCTCCTGAAGCAGACGGTCAGCCAGCTCCCCTTGCAGATGAACTTCCATACAAAGGCAATCCGAGACCGACTGTATGGTGTAAGGCTCCCCACAGCGCATGACGAGGACCTGGCCCGCTTCCAGTAGGAAATACTGCGTGTGCGAGGTTACGGTGAGGCTCCCACGCACAGCGGCAATCAGGGTATAGTCCCCTTCTCTGCCGCAGCCGCTGTAGAGGTCTCCCACAGAAAGCGGGAGCGTCTGCGCAAAAGGCAGAACCAGCAGCCCCCGTACGCTGGTATCGGGGGCCGCCGGTTTGATGACATAACTTTCATTCTGGCGGGGCGGCATATTCTTTCAACCTCCATTATAATTTTCGGATAACTGTAATGATGATACCGAGGGACGAAAGACCCGCCCAGCCCGCAGTTTTAGTGGGCAATCGCCAACTCGGTTTCCTTATCGAACAGGTGGACCTTCTCCACATCAAAGTTCAGCGCTGCAACATCGCCTTCACGCCCGGAGAAGGTGGATGCCGCGCGAACCACCAATTTGCTGCCTTTGCAGTCAAGATGCAGGTTGATTTCCGCACCCATCAGCTCGGCGATCTCGATATTTGCTTCCAGATCGTGCTTTCTGTCGGCAGAAACCGCGTCGACGTCCTCGGGACGGATGCCCAGAACCACTGTTTTGCCAACATAAGGGGCGAGTTTCTTCTTGTCCATCCGGTCGGACAGAGTGATCAGATTCCCGCAGACCTCTGCGCGGTAAACGCCGTTGCTCTCGGAGATGACCGCATCCAGGAAGTTCATCTGCGGGGAACCGATAAAGCCGGCCACAAACAGATTGCAGGGGAAATCGTACAGATTCTGCGGAGTATCCATCTGCTGGATGATCCCGTCTTTCATAACGACGATCCGGTCGCCCATCGTCATTGCCTCGGTCTGGTCATGGGTGACGTAGACAAAGGTGGTCTGCAAGCGCTTATGCAGACGGCTGATCTCCGAACGCATCGCGGTACGCAGCTTGGCGTCCAGGTTGGAAAGAGGCTCGTCGAGCAGGAATACAGCTGGGTCACGCACCATCGCGCGTCCGAGCGCCACACGCTGGCGCTGACCACCCGAAAGCGCCTTCGGCTTCCGGTTGAGCAGATGCTCCAGATCGAGTGCCTTTGCCGCTTCATGCACCCTGCGGTCGATCTCGTCTTTGGGCATCTTTTTGAGGTTCAGCCCGAATGCGATGTTTTTATAAACAGTCATATGCGGATAGAGCGCGTAGTTCTGGAATACCATCGCGATGTCGCGGTCTTTGGGAGCAACGTCGTTGACCACCCGGTCACCGATATACAGTTCGCCCTCGCTGACATCCTCAAGCCCCGCAATCATACGCAGCGTTGTGGACTTTCCGCATCCGGACGGGCCGACGAGGATCACGAACTCCTTGTCCTTGATCTCAAGGTTCAGATCGGGAACTACGGTAACGTTGCCCGGATAGATTTTTTTTACATGTTTGAATGTGATACTTGCCATAACGCGCTCCTTCCAAATCATACCTCAAGGGTAATTTCATGACCAAACAGGGATCAAAACTCCTCTTTTGTGATTCCCGCAAGGACTCTCTCTTATTTCCAAGAATAACACCTTTCAGGCAAATCCGCAAGGGTAATAAGAGGATGTGGATAGCAAAAAAATGATATAGTATAAAAAGAGGCCAGCTGATTGCTCCAGCCATACAGACAGAAGGCGGGCAGAAAATTTTCTGTCCGTTCTCTGTTCCGCTGTTGCATCCAAAATCCTGCTATGGTAAACTGAAACCAGACGTTTTCACGATTCTTTAAAATTTATACGCAGTCCGGGTTCTGTGGAAAAAAGGACAACCTGTTGGAACAGGAGCTGCCCAGACCGGCGTGAAAGGGGAATGTTTTTGTTTTTCCGTAAAGATTATGCCACCCCCGGACCGGGGATCGACCCGGATGCGCCTGAAAAGACCGGTCCTGCCCGCTTCCTGGAAATCTTGCAGCTCGAGTGCATCTCGCTGTTCAAGCTGAACCTGCTTTTCCTGGTCAGCTGCATCCCGGTTATCACCATCCCGCTTGCCCTTTTTGCCATGAACCATGTGGTCCGCAGGATGGTTCTCGACCAGCCGGTAGATTGCTTTTATCACTATCGGACAGCCTTCCTCAAACGGTGGAAAACCGCTTACAGCGCGTTCCTGCTGACCGCCCTGCCACTGGCATGTTCTGGCTACGGCGCCGCGTTCTATCTGCGCCACGCCACCTCAAATCCACTGTTTTTCCTGCCCTTTATGCTTTGTTCCACCGTTTTTCTGGTGGTCCTGCTCTCGTCTGTCTATTTATACGGCATTCTGTATGACGAAGGACCGCTTTCCCGGGCGATACGTCTGGCGCTGGTGCTCGGAATCGCCAAACCATTCCGCGCTGTGCTGGCTGTTCTCTCCTACTACGGGTTGCTGGCAGCCGCGGTGCTGGCTTTCCCGCTCAGTGCCGCTTATCTGCTGCTGATCGGCTTTTCTGTTCCCTGCCTGCTGGGAAACTTCTACCTCCGCACCGTATTAAAGCAGTTCTGTGCCTCCTAACCAACTCGGAGCTGTCTGACCCGGCAGCTTCCGCAGAGGCCCTCAGCATTTCCCCTCTAAAGGCGCGACAAAAGGGAGCTTTTTGGCAATCAAAAAGCTCCCTTTTCAAACAGGAAAACTGATTTCTATTCCAGCCTAAATTCTGCGCTGATCTCGGTGCAGGCGAGTGCATGGTCGCCTGTATCGCCATAGCAGGCGAGCTGGGCAACCCGGTAGATGCCCGGTCCCAGCGGCGGGTCGAACAGGTCGATTGGGACGGTAAGGACTATGCTGTCTCCACCCTTCAGCCGTTCCGACTCGGTCAGCCCAGCGGGGTTGACAGTACTGCCCTCGATTGGGATCAAGCGGATGACCTCCCCTTCTTCGAACCTTCGGAAGTCAAACCATTCAGAATAGAGCAGATCGCTGGTGGTATGGTTGATAACCGTCAGCTCAATTTCGGTCGTCCCCACTGGATAGCAGTCTCGGGACACCCGCGTTTCGATTCCCATCACCCGTTCGGGCGTCCCAGCGGATGCGGGTGCTTCTTCCGGCTGGGAAGCGGGGTCTGCCTCCCCACCCGAAACGACAGCAAATGTGAAATCATTTTTCGCCTCAGGCAAAAACAACTCTTTTTCGCGGATAGAGGGGCGCCGAACAAGCTGCCAGCCCGCCCCAAGCAACGCCCCCGCCAGGAACAGTCCAACCAGCAGAAGAATCGAACGGCGGCTCATACGTTAAACCGGAACACTATAAACCGTAATTTCATCATGTCTATACAGTTCCGTCCTTTCACATTATGTTGAATTTCTTCTACTTTACCAGTTCAATATATACCATAAAATCCAGATTGCGTCAAGGGGTTAGGGGTGACGGTAGGGGTTCAAAGCCTGTTTAGAAAACCTTGTAAATAGCAGGCGGCGAACCCCTATATAATTATCTATTCTCTAATTAGAGTTAAGCGTACTAAAACAAAAAGGATATGGAAAAAGGAAATGGAGGGATTGCAGACATGGGGAACATGGAACATACGCCTGTTGTAAAGGAAGTAACAAAACGCCATATGGGAAAGGTGCATGGGAACGCAAAGCGGAATGAAGAAATGGTTATGAACTATCTGAAACTGCTTGCAAGCGGTATTGTAAAAAAACGCCTGTCACCTGATGAAGCCCATATAATAAGGGAACGAAAGAAACGTCTGGAAAACTGTAACCGATTCTGGTCTATGGAAACTTATGAAGCCAGTCATGTAAGAGTGTTACTGCGAACCTTTTTATGTAAGGATAAATTTTGCAGTAATTGTAATCAGGTGAAGAAAATGTTACTGCAAAACCGTTTCCTGCCCTATATGGAACAATATAAGGATTCTCTGTATCATATGGTGCTGACCGTTCCAGACTGTAACGGCGAGGAATTGAGAGAAACTATTCAGCATATGGCTTACTGCTTTAAAACTCTGGTAACGTATCTAAACGGCAACAAAAAAGTGAAGGGAGTAGACCTGTCACAATATGGCTTTCAAGGCTGTATCCGTTCCTTAGAAGTCACATACAGAGAAGATGTCTACCACCCTCACTTTCATGTAGCCGTTGTTTTGGGGAACAACGGTATTGGGGAGAAGCATATTGCCAATCAATTTTCTGGTACTGGAAACCGCCTGTTTTCTGATTTTGAGTCCATGATTCAGAGAATATGGTGGCTCTTAGTCAATGGGAAGCGGCTTACCTCTGATAATATCTTAGGTGCTGACAATTCTCCCCAGCGGTATAGCTGTATCGTGGATAAATTTCAGCCAGAGGACTACAAGAATCTGTTTGGATATATGACAAAGATGTATTCCGAGGATAACAGCCTTATGCGGTACGATAACTTCAAAACCTTATATTATGCCCTCTCACATATCCGCCAGATACAAGGCTATGGCGTATTCTATAATGTAAAGGAACTGAACACAGAAGCATATACCGAACAGGAGTACCAGACGTTGGAAAGCTATCTTGTCTGTAAGGAAAAGCCCGTCTGCTCCTATGAGCCGTTAAGCCGCCTATCTGGCGATGAAAGGTATATCGTGCTGAAAACAAAGCACCGAAAATAAAATTTATTTTAAACTTGAGGTTTTATTTTAAATGAGATTTATGGGCGAAAATGGTTTTAAACTTATTTTAAAGTAGACTGGAAACACTGTTTTCGTTCAGATGGATTGATAGGAGTTGAGTTTAAAATAATTTTGCAGACAAGGGGGTTGTATAGTGGAACGATATATCACAGATACGATTTACGCTCATACTGTTACGGAAAAGACGGCAGAAATTGAATTAAGGGAAAAACAGCTTTATACAAGGCTGTCTGCTCTTATCTCTGGTGAGGAATACCTACAGATTGAAGAAGAATTAAACCGTTTCTATAATGAGCTGGAAAAAGAGGGATTTTATAAGGGATTCAGCGAGGGAATACGGTTTATGCTGAAATGCTTATAACGGTATCAGTCACAAGGTTAAAGATTTTAGGCGGTTTGTAAGCGGAATGCGGAATAAAGCGATATGTGAATCGCTGTAAGAAATCTACCTTGTAAGCGATTGAGGAATGACATTTTAGCTATATGGATTTTCTATCAGCCTTGTAGGACGGAAATAGGATTTTTACAAGGCTTGTAAGCGGCTAAGTTACTTTTCGGCGATAGGGAACAGCCTTAAAATTGCGTTCTAAGGCTCATTCGGCGGTAGGTGGAGTTATTCTCAGTCAAGCGGTTAAAATGCGTTAGCGGTGATTTCTGGTCATTTAAAATGGGGAAGATTCTCTGTGAAAGGGTATCTTCCCCATCACTGTATCATTCAGAAATTTTCGTCCAGATAGCCAAACATGAGTTTTACCATATTGATTGCCAGGGCTTTTTGTTCCTCTGTCCTGCCGTTCATCAGTTGACACCATAGCCGATACTGCCCGTCACTGTCAGAAACGACGGAATCAGACAGCAGATAATCTATGGTAACGCCTAAGCGGTTGGCAACTGCTTCCAGATTCTCTAATGTTAAGCTGCGTTCCCCACGCTCTATCTGCCCGATATAGGCGGTTGAAAGGTTTACATCTTCTGCCAGTCTTTCCTGTGTCAAATTCAGCTTTAGCCGTTCCTCACGAATACGCTTTCCTAATGCCTGTTGCTCCATGCGGTTTTCCTCCAATGCAAATAGTATATGTAAATGATACTAATTGCTTATGTGTTAGATAATCTGCACATTGCGTTATTTATATATGCCGTAAGTTGCTTTTTGCTGTGCTATGTGCTAAGATGGTGCTATGTAGGAGGCATGGCATTATGAAAGTAATATTGAGCAGAAAAGGCATGGACAGTACATCAGGCGGTATGGCAAACCCTATTTTACCAGATGGTACGCTGTTATCTCTCCCAATCCCAGATAACACGGTAGGAACGGCGTACAAGGATTTGTTTTATAAAGGACAGCGTTTAGAGGAAATCATCAGTCAGCTACGCCCTAAATTTGATTTTGGCAAAAATCCGACCTGTCACCTTGACCCCGACATATATAAGGATATAGAGGGCAGAACGGCAACAGATGAATGGAAACCCGCATTCGGGCAACATGGCGTATCTGCCGTACATCTGGATAAATTGGGCGTAGGCGTGGACGATATATTTTTATTCTACGGAATGTTTCAAAAAACAATGTATCAGCCTGATAAAACACTGCGTTTTGTCCGTAACGCTCCTATTGTCCATATCATCTACGGCTATATAAAAGTTGGAGAAATATTGAGGGAGAAACAGGAAATTGAGCGTTATTCTTGGCACCCACACGGCATAAACCCAGACCGCCCGAATAACCGTTTATATCTGCCCGATACATACGGCACATTCCAGTATGATGATTCACTGGTACTTACAAAGAGGGGTCAGGACAATCGGCGGCTATGGGCTTTGCCTGCGTTCTTTGGTAAGGGTGACATATCTATTTCATGGCAAGGCGATAACCGCCCTACACTAAAGGACGGATATGCAGAATTAAATTCTGCTTGCAGAGGACAGGAATTTGTTGTAAGTGCTTCTACCCCGAAACAAGAACGGAATTTATGTGAATGGGTGGACAGATTGATACAGAATCACTAGACATAAATGAAATAATTCAAGGAGGGCATTAATTTGTTGAGAAAGAGGTTAAAAACAGGTCTGCTGATACTTTCCCTAAGTCTGTTCCTAACAGCTTGTAATGGTGGGGAAACAGTGACAGAGGACAACGCCGTTTCAAGTAGCAAAAGTGAAACTCAATCAGACACCGACTTGCCCGAATACGCTTTTGCAATTAACGGCTATGTGGAAATACAAGAAGGTGAAATTGACAGCATTCATGTTACCGACTATTTGCCAGATAAAGCTATGACTTTGTTGTATAAAGATATGACGATTGAAAGCGGTTCACAGTATTATTACAACCTCTATCCAAATGAGGAAAATGTTCAGTATGAGGGTGTGAGCGATATAGATATAATAGCGAATTATGGCGGTGGCAACAACCAAACTTCAACAGGCTATTATTACTATGATACAAAAGCGGATTGTCTTGCAGAGGTATCTAACCGCACATTGACAGATATTGCCTATCTTATACCTATGGGAAAATCTTTAGAAATCAAGGACGGTGCAACAATACAAAATCTTCCATACTTGTTTACGATAACTTGCGAAGCTGGGATTTATGAGGATTGTGTTGCTGTAATAGAAACAGTCGATTTTTCCACTTCCAATGAAAATAAAGAAATTGCCACTGTTACATATTACGCAAAAGGAATCGGAAAAATTTTGACCGTCAGCAATTACCGAAATGGTGGGCTCGACTTTTTTGTAACAGACATTTTGCTTGAAATAACGGATTTAAAAGAGGATACCAATGATTCAGAAGAATATACGGAAGAAAGCTATTTTACTTTTCCGTTTTCCACAGGGCAGCAGTTGGAATGCTTTGAAACAGAAACAGGCGAAGATGTAATTATTACAATAGATATACAGAATGATACTCCTTATATCATATTTCCTGAAGCAGTATGGGTGGAATTGGAAGTAAACGGAAAAGGGGATTCATGGGAATTTATCAATCCATATTTTACAGAGGAACGAGTTTATACCACTGTTTCCATACAGGATAATGAAATAACAATAAGCACGAATGAAACTTTTATGTATGACGGAACATATATACAACTGCCCGATATAGGTACGGACGGAGAATAGCTATATCTGCCGCCTTGTCGCTACTGCTTCTACAGGAGAGAATCACATGATAAGAAAAATTGGAACGGTTCAGCATATAAATTTAGTCACAGGTTGGGAATATCCTAAGCAACATGAGATTTTCTGTAAGAAAGAGCATAAACTGAAATCGGTCAATCCTTATGACTGCGAGAAGTGTCCGTATTTTGTAACGGCAGAACGAATGGACGCTATTGTATGTCAGTGGGAAGATACATTGGCGGCTGGTGATTATGCGACTAAAATAATTCGGAGGTATGATTCTTATGAGGAATTTTTGAGAGTATCAGAACTCATTGCATCGGGTGTACTAAAAGAGGGATAGCAATATGTCAGTAAAACTGGAAATGGTCAATCATTTTAATTATTTGGACAGAAACGGACAAATTTTCTGTAAGCGACAGGATAAAGTGCGGAAAGTGGCTCCAGAATATAAAGGTTGTGACAACTGCCCTTATCTTTTCGGCTCTCTACAGGGAATGGGGGTTGAATGTATGTGGGCGGATATAGTACCGCCCCCTTCTCCATACGGATATTATGTACAAGACCCACAGGAAGAATCTATACGGGTGTCCAGCTTGATTGGTAAAAAGATTTTGAAAAAAGGGTAAAATGACAGCCTTGGAAACCGTTACCGTTTCCAAGGCTGTCGCTTTGCTTACAGAGTAGTTAAATACAAGAAATATCAAGATTGATAAGAGCATTGGAAATACGAATATACACTCTTCCAGATTCTTCAATCCTACAGAACGGTTCTTGGGAATTTTTTTCATAAGGCTTCAACACTCCCAACTGGAACAGCTCCGAATAATATGCAAGTTCATTTGGTATGAAGAAAATAATGTTCATACCAGAGTCAGATTCAATAGGAAGTCCAAAAATCAGCTTGTAAATATATTCACAGTCCAGCAAATAGTCCATATCCTCAACATAACCAATTCTATCATCATTTCTTCGGATTTCACATGACAGTTTTATATTCTGCTCCCTCTGCTCAGGGCTTGGAAACAGATACAGATATGTGCAATCTTTGAGTACAGACCGAACTGTGTCAAGAAATTGTTGCACTTTCTGCCCCTGAACTGCTCGTTCTTTTAAGGTGTCTGATACACATATAGCTTCCACTAATTGCCTCCCTTCTTCACGAAGTCCTTGAAAAACTACTCTCCGACCTGTGCTCGCATCCATACATGAGCCATCAAACGCAGCCCTAAAATTTTCTTTGTAATTCTTTGCTTCAACCTTTTCTTGATACATAAATTGCCCTCCTTTTGATTTTCCTGTTATCTTGATTGAGCCACTCATAAAATTTGTCCTTTGATACCACCATACGCTTATTCAGATAAATTGTCGGAAAATCTAAAGAGTTCATCAGCTCATACGTCTTTCCCTTTGAAATTCCCAAAATCATCTGGACGTCCTTTGCCTGGAGTATCAGAGGAAGTGATTCCCACGAACTACAATTACCAATCATAGTCATATCCTCCTATTCGTTCATTCAATTTTGTTGTTTCTGTATTTGGAAAATCCAAAGTTATTATATGGGTACTGCTTTATCTCGCAGGTTAGTCAATGCGTACTAAGTTTTTCGATAGCACCTCCCTCTCAAACCTCCGCTATGTCATGTTACGTCCATTATAATACAACACATTTCACTATTTGTCAAGGTTTTTTGACCAAATTTTTTCTATTCCTATTTTATAAAAATTTATTTACTTTTCTTCTTGTTCGGTATATAATAAAGGCCAAGGAGGTTTTGACATTATGGAAGATTATAAATTTGCAGAATTTGGAAGCCGCCTAAAGGCTCTTAGAGAACAAAGCCATATCAAGCAGGGACAATTTGCAGATAAAATAGGAATTGTAAGGCAATCCATGAGCAACTACGAAAGCGGAAAGCACTGTCCTGATGTCGAAGTTCTTAAAAGAATGGCAGAATGCCTTGGGTGTAGTGTAGATTACCTATTGGGATTGACAGAGCATAAAAACTATGAAACCAATATAGAATTTGACGAAAGCCTGTCTATACTGTCTAAGGCTTTATACACGATTCCAGAACCACTGAGAAATAAGTGGCTTGACATTTTCGCAGGAACGGCACAGTGGCTAGGTAAGGATTTTAACACTGGCACACGTTTGAACTTTTCAGCAGTTGTTTTCTTTAACGCCTTTATAGAACTGGCTGGCTATTGCCTTGAAGCAGAAGAAAAAAAGTCAGATGGAAGTTACTCTGAGGAAATTGCTTCATCACATAGACACAAGCGGTTTTCCACAATTCTCACTTTAAGGAATGAACTAAACAATTTAGACGTTATCAGTAATGAAATGATTGAGCAAAGCAAAGGAAGTGAATAAAATATGGCGAAACGAGGGCAAAATGAAGGCTCTATCCGCAAGCGGAAAGACGGCACATGGGAAGCCCGTGTGACGATTGGCATATCAGCAGACGGAAAACAACAGCGTAAATCCTTATACGGAAAGACCAGACAGGAAGTAGCCGCCAAAATGACCGACTTGCTGAATAATCTGCAAAAAGGCATTATCACCAATCCTACAGAAATGACTCTTGCCGAATGGCTTGACTATTATATGTCCGAATACAAAAAGCGGTATGTAAAGCCTACTACCTATATCAATTATACGGTAAAGGTAAAAAATCATATCAAACCAGCTATCGGTCACTATAAGCTAAAGGCACTCCGACAGGACATAATTCAGAAATTTGTCAACAGCCTGTCTGATAAAGGGTTAGCACCATCTACAGTGATAGATGTTTACAAGCTGTTAAGCAATGCCTTAGAAACGGCGGTAGATGACGGCTTGATTGTCCGTAACACCGCTAACAGGGTAAAACTTCCCAAAACAACAAAGCCACAAATCAATGTTTTAACACAGGAACAACAGAACGCATTTGTGGAACAGGCGAAAACAACCTACATGGGCGTTGTCTATATTTTCGACCTCTGCACAGGTATGCGGCTTGGGGAGTTGTTAGGGCTGAAATGGCAGGACATAGACTTTGAGCAGAACCAGTTACACATCCAAAGAATAATCCGCAAGGTAAAAGACCCAGACAACCCAGAGGAACATTGGCACTTAGAATTTGGCACACCGAAAACAGCATCCAGTGAGCGGATAATTCCTCTCAACGAAACGGCTATCAAGGTGCTTGCTGATGTCTGGGAGCAACAGGAGAAAAACAAAGAAAAAGCCAGTACTGCATACGAGGATAACGACCTTGTTTTCTGCACCCAGTTAGGCAGACCGCTTGACCCGAACAATATACGGCGTACCTGTTATTCTATCTGTGAGAAAATCGGCGTCAGTAACATCCACCCTCATTGCCTGCGTCATACTTTCACGACCAGAGGGGCAGAAAATAATGTGGATGTGCGGGTAATGCAGAAATTCTTAGGTCATGCGACCATAAAGGAAACAGCCGATACCTATACGCACGTATTGGACGACTTGAAACAGGATGAAATCCGAAAACTGGATAACGCAGTAAATTATTGAGCAAAAATATCGGGTAGGGGTAAGGTAGGGGTTAAACCGCAAAAGGAGCTACCGCCCACAGGCGGTAACTCCCAGAATTTACAACATTTCCCCGACAGGAAATTGTATCAGACGTTAAATCGGAACAGAACGACATCGCCATCCTGCATCACATATTCTTTCCCTTCCGAACGGACGAGCCCTTTTTCCTTTGCAGCATTCATCGAACCGCAGGCGGTGAGATCAGCAAATGAGACCACTTCAGCCCGGATAAACCCTTTTTCAAAATCGGTGTGGATTTTGCCTGCGGCCTGCGGCGCTTTTGTCCCCTGGGTGATCGTCCACGCGCGGACCTCCTGCTTTCCGGCTGTCAGATAGGAGATCAGGCCGAGCAGCGCATAACTCGCCTTAATCAGGCGGTCAAGCCCGGATTCATGCAGCCCCATCTCTTCCAGAAACATCAGCTTGTCCTCGGGAGACATATCCGCGATCTCTTCTTCGATCCGCGCGCAGATCGGGAGCACCTGCGCATACTCCGCTACCGCAATTTCTTCCACCTCTTTGTAGAATTGATTGGATTCTATCCCATTTGTAAAATCATTTTCACTCATATTGGCTGCATAAATGATCGGTTTTGCAGAGAGCAGCGGCATATCCGCGATCGCTTCCAACCATTCATCGGGGGAGCAGTCAAAACTGCGAGCCGGTTTTCCCTCCTCCAGATGGGCCTTGAGCTGTTTGAGCAGCTCCGCCTGCGCGGCGAGGGACTTATCCCCACCCTTGGCAGCTTTGAGGGAGCGGTCGATCTTGCGGTCGACGAGATCAATGTCCGAGAAGATCAATTCCAGACTGATCGTTTCAATATCCCGCTTTGGGCCGATCTCACCATCCACATGGACGATCTCACCGTCCTCGAAGCAGCGCACGACATGCACAATCGCATCCACCTCCCGGATGTGGGAGAGGAATTTGTTTCCCAGGCCCTCCCCCTTGGAGGCGCCTCGTACCAGTCCGGCGATATCGACAAATTCGATCACAGCAGGGGTGTATTTATCCGGGTCGTACATTTTTGCGAGCACATCCAGCCGCTCGTCCGGCACTGCAACCATACCAACATTTGGCTCAATGGTGCAGAACGGATAGTTTGCAGACTGGGCGCCCGCATTAGTAATCGCATTAAAGAGGGTCGATTTTCCTACATTGGGAAGACCCACGATGCCTAATTTCATTTTTCTGTATACCTCCTGATTTTCCAAGGGTTTCAAGACTTTCAAAGTGGTCTCCGCCACATTTCCGCCACATTACGGGCCTTTTGCTGCTGCCAACCCGTTTTCGAGTTGCCCTTGCTCAAAGAGCTTGATGCCCATTTCCATACTATCATCTGTGACATGGACGTACCTGTCCATTGTCGTTTTCAGGCTGGAATGACCAAGGAGCTTTTGCAAGGTCTTAGGCTGCATCCCGCTTTCGATGGCCCGGGTGGCATAGGTGTGGCGAAGAGCGTGCATACAGAACCGCCTGATTCCAGCTTCATCACAGAGCTTGTACAAATGGGTATCATAGGAGCTGTTCTTGTTCGGCATACCTGTGCGGAAATTGATGAAAACGAGGTCCTTCATATTGAAGCTCTTTTTCTGCTTCTGATCCTTCCGCTTGTCTGCGTACTCCAAAACGGTGTCCAGTTCGGGGGATTGCTTGCGGGTATCCTTTGTGGCATAGACTTCTTTCAAGATTTCGTATGCCCGACTCGTCAGCGGGATGGTACGATAGCTCGCCACCGTCTTTGGAGGCCCAGCGACCCAAAACTGCTGCTTATAACGGAACTCCATTGTTTTCCGAATGGTCAGCGTCCGTCTCTCCCAGTCAACATCATCCCACGTCAAAGCGATCATCTCACCCGTCCGCAACCCCGTTTCCAACAAAAAGGCATACTGATAATAGTTATGCGACCTTCTTGCGGCATCCAGAAACTTCCTTTGTTCCTCTACGGTGAGAACCTTCAGGTCATCCACTGCTTTTGTGCTCTTGGAAAACTTTACGCCGTCCAGCGGGTGAACCTTGATCTTGCCGTTCAGCTTGGCAGACTTAAAGATGGTCCCAAGCGTAATATATGCCTGGTAGATCGTAGACCCAGCATATTTATCGTCCATACTGTTCAGAATTTTGGTACAGTGCATAGGCTTCACATTTTTGAGCTTCATTCTGCCAATAACAGGCTGGATATTCTGATAATACCGCTCGGCATAGTTTCTCCGAGTATTTGCCGCCAAATCCTTGATAAGCTCTGTATGCCAGAACTTAAACCACTCGTCAACGGTTATGTCCTCAGCGTCTATGCCGTCCCCGAACTCGTCCTGATGACGCATTTCATACAGCCATCTGTCGGCTTCAACCATGGTATCAAACCGCCGTTGATGCCGTTTGCCAGCCTTGTCAACAAAGCCGGCTATAAATTTTCCATCATCCTTCCTCTGCGAAATACCTTTGGGAAGTTTTTTGCCCTTGATATATTTACCCATAGGGAACTCCTTTCTGTATTGGAAGGAGCCCCTGCAACACACCCATTGTATCACAGAGGCTCCTGTCAGGCAAGAATGAAATTACGTTCAAATCACAAGACTCGTCCTAATAAACTCCTCAAACTCTTTGCGTTTGACAAGTTTCTTGTTTGGCCCCACATAGAGAACAAATGGACAGTTGGGCTCACGGAGCATCGCCTCAATTTTATTGATGCCGATGTTACTGTACTCAGCGGCTTCATACTTTGTCAAGGCAACCTTCTGTTCGATGGGGACTATAGCTTTAACTCTTTGAGTATCTTGCATTTGGACTCGCCTCCTCTGTAAAGCTGGTTATTTGATACTGAAAATAGCCACCATTTCTGTTCCAAGTTTTTTTGACAATCTGCACCCTGTCGTATATAATTAGGGTATACCCTTCAAAACTTTTTCCCCTTGTTTTTGTCGCTTCCAAGCCGCTCCAACACTTTATCGAGTTTTTTTGGGGGCAGCCCACGCCTGCAAGCGTAAGACTTAGAAGCTGTATTCATAAGCGTTTAAGCAAGGTATGGAAATGAGAAATTTTTCTTGGCACACTGGAAAGCTATTCGGGCTGTAATATTTCCCAAATCGACCTTCATGTTTTGATAGGTAGGGTTCTGAGCTGCCAGCACGACATGGATTTTGCCATGCCGCCCTCTCCGCAGCAGACTGGAGACCATATCGCGCAACGCATTAGAAGTACGCTTATCCTCCGCACAGTTAAACAGGGCAGGAAATTCGTCCACAACCAGCACCAGTCGAGGTAAAGCGTCGAACTCCTGTTTGTTGGTCAATTCTAAGTCCTTTCGCCGTTCCATCTCAACGACTAGGGCGTTTAAGACTTGAAGGGCTACATCTTGGCTCCGAACAACCGGACAAGCCAGGTGAGGAAGGTCTTCAAATGGCATCAAGTCGTTCGCACCAAGGTCTACCAGAACAAAATTGACCGCTTCGGGAGATACACCGTAGGATATACTGCGACTTGTCCAGCAATCGGAAATGTAATAATCTATCTCGTCCGGGATAATCGCATGGAAAGGGTATCCTTCCTCTCTCCACATGGGTGAGGTCATCCCTGGCATATTCTCATACCAGAAAGCATCGTAGAAGTACGTCTCTGCGGGTAAGCTGCCCCCAAGGATCTGCTCAATCTGACGGAAGGTTAAGGTCAGGGGGGACTTGTCAGATAGCCGGAAGTATTCTCGTAATTCAAGGTATGGGGACTCCCTCAAAGGGGCTGTGTCAACAAAGTCTCCCAGCAGGTCAAAAAGGTCAATATGCTCCCCAAAGGTATCATCCGAATCCGAAAACATATCGTAGGCACATTGGGGGTGAATGTAAATCAGGTTCTGCACCCGCCGTCCCTTGCCGATCACCTTCTCGATTACCTCAACCTCCTGGTCTGCCAGCATGGGATTTCCGCAAAACGCACAGCGACCCCCCTTGCCGCTGCCAGACTACTTTATACTTGCCGTTGGCCTTCTGTTCGTCACGGCAGTGTTGAAGCTGGGAGAAGTAGTCCTTGTCCAGATACGGGTTGAAACTGACCTTGCAGGGCTTGTGTCGAACTATGGCGAGAGGTGCCAGCCGAACCACCCGACAAGCAGGGTCATCAGGCAGGGCAAAAACGTGATACCCTCCCACATAAATCCAAAATTTCCGTAGCACGGTTTCCCTGTGCCAGCGTGAATACTTCTGGCACATCTTTACGACAAGCAGGCCCTCAACCACAGCGTCAATATGCCGGAAGATCATATAGGCATCTGTGCTGCGGTGGTACGCTGCCCATCCACTCAATTTGTCGTTAATCTTTTCAATCAGTGCCCGTTGAGTTCCCTTGAAATTCAAAATCAGGTTTTCCAACTCACGCTCAATCTTCTTGATGGAGCCGTCAGTCGGTTCAACGGTCAGAACACCCTTCTTCTCCTGAAAATGCCACGACAAAAATGTGAAGCCCTCGCTGATATGGGCGATATATGTTTTCTCCTGATTAAAGCCCAAGCCCCGGTTGGCTAAGAAATCGCTGACGCTCTGCATGATCCGCTCTGCGCTCTCTACCGACCTTGCCGTGACCACAATATCATCGGCAAATCCAAGCTACAATAAAATCCAAACTTTTAAAGAGTTAATATAGTAAGTAGAATTTTTCACTTGAAAAGTTTGGATTTTGTTTCGGATACCGTGGAAATTAAGTAGAAACTATCAGATTAAATTGTGAGGTTTATTTGATAATGGATGGTTCCAATTGAACAATTGTAAGCGTTAAATGAGGAACCACCAGGTCTGGCGGTTCCTCATTTGACGCTTTAAAGATACCTGTGGCATCAGCAAGCTGCTGTTTTAAGTCAGGCAGTACATATCATACCCTGCAAAACTTCTACTGGCCGATAGAGCGCGTTACCGGCAGACCACAGATGCGGCCTGCCGGTGCTGGAGCTGATGACATAGGGGTTCGGGACGAGGCCTCTACCTCTCGGGCAGAAACAGCCACTTATCACGTTTGATCTCCAGTCCCTTCCTTATTTGGATAGGGCTCCAGGAACGCATGGAAATGGCGCATAGGCAGCTTCTCGCCCCGAATGATTCGGATATTGGGAATGTTCTCCCGGTCTTCATAAAGGGCCTTCACAGCGGCGATAACGTAGTCCATATGTTCCTAGCTAAGCTGGCCGCGGTTCACGGCGAAACGAACCACGTTGCACACCTCGGCTTGCTGTTCGGGAGTCTTCAGGTCATATTCCATAGAGTAGTCGCCCAGCTCAGAAGTGCGTATCCCATAGCGGCGGATCAGTTCAAGAGAAAAGCCCTGACCGGCAAAGGTCTCATGGCCGCGTTTGCCGTCAAAGAACTCATCCATATTGATGTACACACCGTGGCCGCCAGCAGGCAGGATCACACCCTTAACGCCAGCGTTATAGAACCCTTGTGACAGATACTCGCATTGCTCCACACGCTCTTTCAGATAGTTGAAGTTACAGCTCTCATACAGGCCGGTAGCCAGTGCCATTATATCACGACCTGACATGCCGCCGTAGGAGTCGTTACCGTAGCAGGATATCTGCTTGACCTTAGAACCCGTATTCACAACCATTCGACACCGTCTGAGCGGGCCTTTTGCCGGCCTGCTGCGTTGAAAAACCTTGCAATACACAAAGTATTGTCCGCATTTTTTCGCCTTGCAGGGCAGCAAAATCCCTCGCCCATCCGGCATCCTCTGATTATGAATACAGGTTCTTAATCAGCACACCAATATCATTTTTAACCGTGCCGTCCTCATTGAAGTCAGAAAATTTCCTCCAGAAACAGCCCTTATCGCGAAACGCCAGCATACCGCCCATATTGGCGTGGCCATCTTTCTTGGCAGACATGGTAAACCCATCGCAGTAGGAGAACATTTCCGTCGCGATTTCGGCGATGGACTTGTCCGCATAGCCTTCCTCGTTTGTCTTGATAAAATAGCAGTTCTCAGCCCAGCGGGCGGCATCAAACATAAACGGAATGTCATATTTGTGCGCGATCTCGGCGGTCTCCCGAATTGATTTCATGGATACAGCTTGTCCGCAGACTGTGTTATTGGTAATCGTGGTGTAAATCAAGGGTACATTCCCGGAACCCACAGCCTCGATCAATTCCACCAACTTTCTTACGTCCATATCGCCCTTGAAGGGGTTCTTCTCGTATTTACCGCCCTCGGGAACCTCGAATAACAGTTCCTTGTTAAACAGGTTGCGGGGAATGGACCCCATCTGCTTAATGTTGCCCTCAGTGGTATCGAAATGGCCGTTGGAAGGGATAACAAAGGATTTGGCAGGGTGGCGCTCGGCCATGATTTTTTTGACGATTTCAAACAGGATAGACTCTGCCGCCCGGCCCTGCTGGATGATGAAGGCATTAGGGCGCTCCATTTGAGCTGCGCCGCCATTAAAAAGGCCACCTTCATATTCGCACAGATACATTTCATCCATCATTTTATCAACGTCAGTACAATCAGTGCGAACCAGATCAATTATTTTTTTCCAGTTCTTCTCACCGCCGCGCTCAAAAATATCGCGGAATGTGTCCAACAGGACATAGTAGCCCTTGTTGCGGCCGTAGGACTCATCGCCCAGGAACATAGCGGCCCACTGTACATCAGTCATGGCGGTTGTGCCAGAATCGGACAGCATGTCGATGGTAAGCATACCCGCCGGGGACGCAAACTCATTGTAGTGGGTGGCCTTCAGGGCGCGCTCACGCTGCTCTACCGTAACATTTGGGATGTTGCGAACTACATAGGAAGCGTGATGGGGAACCTTTACGGACAGGGAATACTCTTTCATGGGATTTACCTCCATTTATTCGGCGTTGAGACGCCTTGTTATTTGGAGGCACCCCGGTCATCGGAACATCGATGATGATCGACATCCGCGACTGGTGGACAGTGCCTGATTGAAAACGGGCTGTCACCCGTGCTGGGGAAACGATGTGATATCTTTTACATAAATTCCCCGGTGCAGAATACACCGGGGAATTTATGTATTGCCCTGATTGATCGGTGTCGTTCCGCATCACCCATCGCCGTCAATTAGTCAATAAACAGGCCGTCAAGGTACTTTATCATCTCAATACCTAGAGCATCTTCCAGTCGTTTATATGGAGCACGGTATCGTACGCCTAATCCAAGGAGCATGTTCGTCCATTTGGAGCCGAGCAGATATACTTCAGCGCCTTCCTTTAACTCAGCAGTCGAGATCGGACGTCCGGTTTCATAATCTGCAGTCACAATAAAGTCAGGGAATGTATTCAGCCGGGTACCATTTGGACTGTTCACCGCCATGTACTCGTTGCAGAAATACATCTTAAACTTGTCCCCGTTGGAATCGGTTACTTCAAAGTGTCCGTAGTCTAAAGCATTCCTTGTTTCAATGGTGATCGGTCCAACAGTGCCTGTTGTAATGATACGACCATTGACAACCCGGCAGACATGATCTAGCTTTTCGTCAACAAGTAGTGACCTGTCAGTAAATTCCCGGCCAATTTCTTCGGCCATTGAATAGCACCCAGCAGCTGAAGAACGTACCAGATATCGATATTCAACTGGATTTCGGGCAACTTCCACCAGGTCGCCGGCATTGGATGCGCTCGACCGGATAATTTCAGCTGCGGAATCAACTGCGGCAATCACACTGATGTGTAATTCATTTAAGGATACACACTGACAGCTTGCGCTTATAAATACTCATGCCAGACCAATATATAAATAAGCAGGGGGAACAGCTACATCCAGTAGTTGCTCCCCCCTGCTTGTTGTTTCAATTTCGCTTACAAATAGAGCGAAATTAGATTTCCCTATAAATTCGGTCAATTTCCTCAAATTCTGCCCGTAGTCTATTTTGTATCTGTGCTTCTATGTATTCCTGTTTAATACGCGCAATGAAGCGGATATCTAGAAATAGGTGAGCGACTGTATTCAGCAAACTGCCAATATCAAGGTTTTTCGGATTTGAGGTAATACTCGCATTGATAATTGTGCTGGCGGATGCAATAGAATTGGAAATCAGGAGGATTTTACGGGTTCGCACTTCATAAATATCTTTTGGCACACTTTCATTACGGAAAAGGCCATGGGTAAGGCCAATAATCATATCAATTAACACCGATATGATAAAAGAAGCGCCTACAATCTTCGCGTCCCGCGAAAAGCACAACGCATCGTAGTGTTCTTTGTATAACTTGCTGGCAAACTGTTCATTGATAACAGCAAGAACTGGAACAGGGAGTCCGGCTTTCGTAAACTCGTCCGATTTTAGGTGTTGTGCCTGGGCAAAGATGGCTGCTGGTAAATTCAATCTATCGGCCTGTATCATTTCCTGACTTTCCTGTACCATAGTGCTAATTGGAACATTCCCGGGCAAAATTATCATCGGATTCCGTTGTACCCGGCGCGACTGAAAATCATTTGTTGTAATGATATCAGTTAAAATATTCATTGTTCCAAAGAGCCAGCCAAGTATTGGATCATGTCCCAGCGTATATAGCCGGTGTTCGCCACCGTGAAGCTGAATACCCGCAGCAGGTGATCCCCGCGTAATGTCATATGGTGGCGTTTGATATAAAATATTGATCCAATAACCAGTTTTACCCTTGTTGCCCGCAAGTTTTTTCTCCTTAAAAGCGTCATTTGCCTCTCTATGTTTTTGCTCTATGGATTTGTCATTGTGAGCCATCCGTTTGCTTGGGTCAAATCCACTTCCGTAGCCAGCTTTAGCTGCAATATATGGAAATAATAACGCTTTTGTTACTTGTAAGGCCGTTGCAATAGCAAGAAACGATAAATCGGTTTTGTTGATAAGACTTGTCTGCCGGGAAAATTCTTTGTTTATTGTGTCCAATTCCCGGAAAGAAGCATCAATCTCGCTTGCAGACATGATATCTTCCAATGCAACAAGGGTAGGACAGTACTCATTTGCTTGGCGCACAATTTCGTCCCATGCTTCCAACTCTGGACGGTGTTCCAGCCGCCGTTGGGTTCCTTGGGCAGTAATTTCCTGTTTCAGCTTTTCAACATCAGCAACTTTTCCGAGAGACTGTAACAATTCCAAAGATGAATCAATCGTTGCATCCGCCGCCTGTCTTGTGGCTGCCATATCGGAGTTATTTCTTAGGGACAGTGATCTGTCTTGATTCATCTTCAGTACCTTGTTCAAATCCTTTTCCTGCTCTGAATATTGGAATCTGCTCATTCACTTTTCCCCCTCAAGGTGCTTACGAGATACCCAAATCGTGTTTTAAGTCCTTAATAGCGGCTTGCAGAAGAATATTCAACCCATTCAGATAGTCGATCCGTTCTTTGTCAGCGTCTGTTTCTTGTTTAAGTGCCTTTACGATTGCGGTCTGCTTGGCAATTGCATTCTTATAAATCAGTTCCTTTGCTTCGCGGAGTTTCTTATTTCTTACATGAGATGCGACACCCATGCTGATTCCGCCCAGTGCGACAGCGGGGGCCGCCAACACAGCAATTCCGGCTACCATGCCGCCGCCAATCAGTCCGCCTGCTGCGGCCAGCCCACTTGTGATACCGGCGGCGCTAAGGCCGACAACAGAGCCGCCCAAATAGAGTCCGGCAAAGCCAATCCCAGCCCCTACACCAACGCCTACCGCACCGGCGAGAGCCTCGCCAATCGGAGAATCAGACATCCGTCTCGATTTGTCATTCAAGGCCAGGTCTGCATCATCAATTACGCTCTGTACGGTCTTTAGGGCACCCTGACTTTGAAAGCGCATATCCTTTTTGCTTTTAACATATTCTCCCATTTTGAATTGCCTCCTAATATATTTATATTTCATGCTGGTTTCTCACAGGTCATCTATCACTATGTAGTCCCCTTGACTTCGCAGCCACATTTCAATCCCTCTTCCAAACACCTCCGCGTCAACAATCCAACTACCGTTGGTTGCCTGGACTGCCGTTGCCGTGGGCAAGCGGTCCAGCACTGCCTCTATCGATGGCCCTGTATAGCGGAATTTGATATGTTCCAGCTTTCCACCGTACATAAACTGTACCCGCTTCCGAAATTCGCCTTCTTCAAAACGGTCCTTGTAAGGTATTCGGAAATGCTCATCCAGGACTTTGAAAGTACAGATACGGTCGATGCGGTAAATGGTCGGGAACAAATCATCTGGATTATCGAAATTTGCTTTGTTCTCCTGAAATGCCGTCAAATAAAAATAGTATTCGGAAAACATGATCCCAACCGGCTGGACCCGCCGGGTTACCAACTTTGGTTCCTTCATCCGCTCATACTGAATTTCCAGTACCTGATGCTTTTGAATTGCCTGCCCTATCTCCCAAAGCCCACTCAGGATTTGTTTGTTATGGTGAGGCTCTATGTAATGATATTTTTCATTTGCAATCAGTTCCTGTACCGCTTTTTTGTTTTGCTCCGGTACACAGCGGGAAATCAGCTTATCCAATATGGGGAGCATTTCATCTTTTCTCATGGAGCGGCTCTCCAAGAGAATTTTGCAAACTGCCAAGATTTCGCTGTTGCTCAAGGTCTGCGGTGCGGCATCCTGGATACGGTATCCACGGGATACTTTATCATAAACAATTTCCTGACCTATGTCCTGCTCCGCCAAAAAGCACCTTAACGCTCCAAGGTCACGCTGGATGCTTCGTTCCGTAACACGAAAATGCTGGGCCAATTCTCTTTTTGTAAAGGCTTCGCCTTGTGCCAATTTGAAATAGATGCGCAGTATCCGGTCGGATTTGAGGGCAGATGAGTTATCCATACATTCTCCTATATGTGCTGTCAGACATATATTTATATCTGTTGATTATAATACTATATCTGTCCGCTCATGTCAATTCCTGTCTCGATTGTTTATCATATAAAGAGCGGAGGAATTGCCAATGAAACAGATTTACGCAGACAAGTACCGTCAAATCGGATTAAAGATAGCTTACTACCGTAAACTTCGGGGTTTAACACAGGAGGAACTTGCAGAACAAGTGGGGTTAGCCCCAGCTTTTATCGGACATTTAGAAGCCCCGAATATCACAAAGGCCCTGTCGCTGGATGCGCTGTTTGATATTGCCGCTGTGCTTGGAGTGTCCCCACACAAATTCCTTTTAGAACCTGTATTCACAAGGAGAAAAGAACGTGGTAAAATAGAGATATGGAAGAAAAAGGACGGGAGTCGTA